>JBGTCP010000124.1:0-1676 GCA_041748815.1 Chthoniobacterales bacterium | reverse complement strand
GTATGTGATCGAGTCGCTCGCGCACATCCCGGTCGAGGTGGAGTTCGCAAGCGAGCTGCGCTATCGGAATTTGCCGATGACGAAGGACACGCTCGTGTTCGTCATCAGCCAGAGCGGCGAGACCGCCGACACGCTTGCGGCGGCGCGCGAGTGCCAGCGGAAAGGGCATCGCGTCCTGGGCATTTGCAACAATGTCGCCAGCACCATCGCCCGCGAGGACGACGGCGGGGTCTATATGCACGCGGGGCCTGAGATCGGCGTGGCGGCCACGAAGTCGTTCACGTCGCAAGTCACGATCCTAACCCTTTTAGGACTGCTGCTCGGGCGGATGCGGCACCTTTCCACCTCGGAGGGGATGCAGATCATCGAGGAGCTGGAGGCGCTGCCGGAGAAGATTCGCGCCATTTTGAGGCAGAACGAGCACATCAAACAAATCGCCGAGAAATACGCGGGCGCGCCCGGAATGATGTTCCTCGGGCGACAGGCGAATTATGCCATCGCACTCGAAGGAGCATTGAAGATGAAGGAAATCACTTACATGCACGCTGAGGGACATCCCAGCGCTGAGCTGAAACACGGGGTGATCGCATTGATCAGCCCGGAGCTACCCACGGTCTGCGTGGCTCCCCACGTTGCCGTGTTTGAAAAATACCTCAGCAACATGGAGGAAGTGAAGGCACGCAAAGGGCCCGTGATTGCAATCGGCACCGAGGGCTGCACGGAACTCGCCCGGGTGGTGGACGATTTCATCGGCATCCCGGAGTGTCACGAGCTGCTCACGCCAATCCTGGCAGTGATTCCGCTGCAGCTTTTGGCCTACCACGCGGCAGTTGCGCTGGAACGCGATGTGGATAAGCCACGCAACCTTGCCAAAAGTGTGACGGTGGAATAACGAGAAAGCCGTTGTGAAGTTTTTCCAACAAATCCGCCAGACCTTTGAGGCGCTTGCTGAGAAAAACCAAATCACGTTTTCGCCGCTGCTTAAGCAGCTGAGGCATTACTCCAAGACGAGAGCGATTGAGGATGTGCGTGCCGGCACCAATGTTGCAATGATGGCCTTCCCGCAGGGCATGGCATACGCGCTCATCGCAGGCCTGCCGATCCAGTATGGCCTGTATGGGTTTGTCGGAGCATCACTGCTGGGAGCTTTTTTCGGTAGCAGCCGCTTCAGCTCTTATGGCCCTTCGAATGCCACGGCGGTGTTGGTTCTTACCGCGTTCATTGGGTTGAATGTTTCCGGGGAGGAGATGCTCGCAGCCGTTCCGGTGCTGGGATTGCTGGCAGGTGTTTTTTTGATCCTTGGTGCGTTCGCAAATGTCGCGAAACTCATTCAGTATATTTCACGCACAGTGATCACGGGGTATATCACAGCCGCTGCCCTGCAGATCATTGCGAATCAAATCAAAAATGTCTTCGGAGTGGAGACAGCTCAGTCCGCGTCCCTTTTTTCGGTGATGTGGAATACGGTGGCCGCGATCCCTGGCACCCATTTTCCGGCGCTTGCCTTGTCCTTGCTCACCGCTGCCACTTATTTCTATCTGAGCAGGTATTGGAAAAAATTACCAGGCGTGGCGATCACGATTGTGTTGATGAGCGTGGCGGCCGTGATCATGAGCACCTTGGATCTCGGAGTTGCCACGCTCTCTGAGATCCGACTGAGTGACTGGAGATTTGCG
>JBGTCP010000123.1:0-9575 GCA_041748815.1 Chthoniobacterales bacterium | reverse complement strand
GCGGCTGGGGGTGGTCGAGCCAATCAAGCTCCAGAAGTTCCGCATCGACTGCCATGCGGGATAAATTGGCGGAAAGTTTGTCGAGGCGGACGGGGTGGGAATCAGCGGCAACCAACCGTCCGGTGTGCTGCATGAGCTGGGAAAGCAGGCAGGTTTTACCACCCGGCGCGGCGCAGGCATCAAGGACGGACTCGCCGGGCTGCGGTGCCAGCAGGCGCGGCGCCAGCGAGGTGCTTGGATCCTGGAGATAAACCTCGCCGCGCTGCAATGCCTGATAGGGGATGCGGTCAATTTCCAGAAAGTCGAGGAAACCTCCCACTGCCCGGCCTGCGAGGGTGGCCATGGTTTTTTGTTGATCTTCCCCGCTACCGTCTAGGCGAGCGGTGATTGGTGCCGGTGTGTTATTCCATGCGCAGAGCGCTTCGACATCGACCTCAGTCATCCAAGTCAGCCAGCGCTCGATGAGGAATTTCGGATGCGACATGCGTACCGGCAGCGGCTGGTTGCGGAAATTTTCTTCCAGTTGCGAGCGCTCGCGCACGGCCCGGCGGAGCACCGCATTGACGAGGCCATGCGCACGCCGGGCGGCATTCACGCTTTCGTGCACGGCGGCGTGATCCGGCACGCGCAGATGAAAAAGCTGATACAAGCCACTCCGAAGCACATTGCGGGTGAATGTGTCGACGGGTTCGGGCCGGAGTTGAGTGATGTAAAAATCCAGCTCGGAGAGATGACGGATTACCCCGTAGAAGAGCTCGTTAAAGAGCGGTTTTTCGTCATCGGGCAGCGCATCGAGATGCTCGTGCAGCACGACATCTGCGAGCAGGTTTTCCGATTGCCACTGCGAGAGCGCATCGACGCAGAGCGTGCGGGCATTCATCCGCCGCACTGGGGGCCGACTACCCGTCCGCTGTCGGGATTGCTTCAAGCCTTCTGACGCCCGATGCCCTGATACTGGAAGCCGAGCTGCTTCATGGTCGAGGGATCAAAGAGGTTGCGCCCGTCAAAAATCACAGGGGTGTGCATTTTTTCTTTCACCTGCTGGAGGTCGACATTTTCGAACTCTTTCCACTCGGTGAGAAGGAGGAGTGCCTCCGCATCGTCGACCGCATCGAGCGCCGACTCGGCCATTTCCACACCAGGAATGAGGCCGAACTCGCGCACTTTTTCCATGCCTTTGGGATCGTAGGCTTTCACATGCGCGCCTTCTTTGAGAAGGATTTCCACGATTTCGATGGGGACAGAATTGCGGACGTCGTCGGTATCGGGCTTGAACGTGAGGCCCCACACGGCGAGCTTTTTGTCTTTGAGGATCCAGAGTTTCTCGCGGATGCCTGCAATGAAGCGGTCCCGCTGGAAGGTGTTAATGCGTTGCACCTCTTTGAGCATGTGGAATGGCACACCCAGCTGGTCGCTGATGTGGATGAATGCGGCAAGGTCCTTCGGGAAGCAGGAACCACCGTAGCCGAGGCCGGCATTGAGGAAGCTACGTCCGATGCGCTTGTCCATACCGATGCCATCGGCCACCATTTCGATGTCCGCGCCACTGGCTTCGCAGATTTGTGAGACGGCATTGATGTAGGAAATTTTGAGTGCGAGGAAGGAATTGGCAGCGTGCTTGATAAGCTCAGCGCTGTTGATGTCCGTGACAAGGATGGGAGCGCGGAATGGCTCGTAGATGCGACGCATGACGTTCACGGCGCGATCGCTGTTCGAGCCGATCACGATGCGATCGGGGTTCATGAGATCGGGCACCGCACAACCCTCGCGGAGGAATTCAGGATTGCTGACGACATCAAACTCTGCACCGGCTTTGTTGTAGCGCTTGATGGTGTCTGCGACCTTTTCGCCCGTTTTGACCGGGACAGTGCTTTTATCGACGATCACACGATACTCGGTGAGTACGTTTGCTATTTCGCGGGCGACTTTTTCGATGAAGCTCAAATCCACGCTGCCATCATCGTTTGGCGGAGTGGGCACCGCTATGAAGATGGCTTCGGAATCGGCAACGCCTTCGGCGATTTGATCGGTGAATTTGAGCCGCTGCGCGGAAACATTGCGATGCACCAAGTCTTCCAGGCCGGGTTCGTAGATCGGGATTTTGCCCGCCCGAAGTTGGGCGACTTTTTCGCGGTTATTATCCACGCAGGTGACTTCGTGGCCGATTTCCGCGAAGCAGGCGCCTGTGACCAGACCCACATAGCCGCTGCCAATGATACAAATTTTAACGTGTTGCATAGAATGAGATGAGTGAAGAATGGATTGCTGCCGCCGGACCGGGGTAAGCGTTATTGCTGCGCGCCAGGATCGAAGTCGAACGGCACAGAAATGGATGGAATATCTTTGAGAGTGAATGTGAGCAGTACACCGAATTCGTCCCTGCTTTCAGCGGCATTGCCGACATCCCGCACGATCACTCCGAGGCTTACCACCCAGCTGGTGAGATCGCGGTGGAGCGAGTATCGCTGCCATTCCAAGACGCCATCCTCCAGCTCCAGGGCAAAATTGGTTCCGACGCCCCAGTTTTCATTGATGCGGTAATAAGATCCCAACGTGAGATAGGAGCTGTCGTTGAAGAAGTCCGACCCCCCGAGGTAGCGGTGACCCACGTTCACTTCCACGTTCCGCATTGGCATGGTGCGAAATCTGGTGTTCACCTCCGTGAAACTTTCATTGAAGATGGGTAGCTGGACGTCATTCTCGAAACTGAACCAGGGAACTGGTGAAAATGCGAGGCGGTTGACGACGTTGGAGACATCCTCATCGGAGTAAGGATTGGTAATGTTCACATCGAAGAAGGTATCGATATCGAGCCATGAGACGTTCGAGCTGTCGCGGCGGGTGATGAAGCGGTTGCGCACTCCGAAGCGCCAGATGGCCCACTCGTCGAGGGAATCCAACGAGTTGAAAAACGAAGGGTCAATGGGCGGAATCTGCGTGGACGGGACCAGCGAGTCGAATTGCAAAAGCTCTTCGGGGCGGTAGTTGGGGGAGGACACGTAGTTCATGCTCGTGTAGGGCTGCACCACATGCATCAGCCCATCCAGACCGAGTCTTCTCGATTGCACCTGCTCGTAAGCTTTGGCAACTTTGAAGGAAGCATCCAGACTGGCTGTGAAGATATGCCGCAATGCGCTGCCGCCATCTGTGAATTCCTGAGTCGGCTGCAACGTGGGATCTTCCTCGTCGAAGATCGTTTCAAACGTGCCGGACTCGGAATAATAGGTAGCCCGGTAACCCGCGTTCGGCGTGACGTTCAGCCATCCGCCGAATTGTAGGGGTAATGAGAAATTGTGGTAGCTGTCGAAGCGCAGCGAATCGTAATCTTCTAACGGCAAGTCTTCAGCCCAACGGCGGTTCAACGCCGCAAAAGAAGTATTGCTCTCATAAAAAACGCGCGACCCGAAAACCGGTTGATTCTTAATGTCCAGGCTCAGCTCGGGAGTGCGCTCGGTGACTGTGTAAAAATCGTTCACTGCAAACCGTCCAAGCAGGTTGAGAGCGTAAGAATCGCCCAGCTGCGTGAGTGCCAGAAAGTTATCCGGTTGAGGGTCGGTGGTATTCTGAGAGCGGAAAAAGTCCCGTTGGAAAAACCGGTCGCTCAGCGCGGTGAAGGAACTCAGGAGATACATATCGTCGGTCACAAACGTGCGCGTCTCAAAAGCAACCCGGTAGCGACCTGGATCCAGTGACGCACGCGCGCTGCTGGAGAGCCCTGCGGTGGGGTCTGCGTCATCGATGTAATACGAGCTGAACTTCGCGTAGCTGCGGTCATTCAACCCGAAAATGGCATCCGATTCCAAACCGCCACCGATTCCGCGTTCGGAGCGAAGATCCAAGCGAAGCCGTCCCGACCATTTTTCCGCGATGGGGAATCCGTAGGTGCTCAGCAAAAAGGCACCCCATTCGTTTCCAAAACCAGGCGTGTAAGTTAGCCCGAAATCTTCATTCAAATCCTGATAGAAGTAGGGAAACCAGAAGATCGGCACCTCGCCGACTTTGAATGTGAGATTGGTTAAGACCACGCGATCATCGGGGTAGATGCGCATTCCCCGGGAGCGCAAATGCCACGAGGGCTGAATATTATCGTCCGTGGTGAAGATGCTGTTCCGAAGCTCGAACCCGCCGGGAATGCTGGTGATCGTGTCTGAGCGGAACCGGATGTTTTCAGCATCGCCCCCGAAATCCGCAGCGCGCAAGCGTTTGGTATTGAGGTTGTAAACGGCTCTTTCCCCTTTGAAAACAGTGCCTGGCTGGAAGATGCGCACATTTCCGACAAGGAGGATGTCGCGGGTGTCGGGATTGAACTGTGCGAACTCGCAAAAAATCGTCGCTTCTTCATAAACGATGCGCACATTGTCCTCGGCAATAGCAACACCGGCTTCAAAACGGGTGCCTCCATCTGCCGTGATCTCCACGGGCGTTTCCGTTTGGCCATGCAGCAAAGAGGCTGTTAGCAACACACAGGTAATAGTGAAAAATAGGCGTGGCGTTATCATCGAAGCCGAAACCTAAGCATCCAGCTTACCAGATGCCAAGCCGTAAAATACGAAGATTCCGCTTTGAGCAAATTCTTTTTTTCCGCTGTGAGCCGGATGAAAAAGATTTACAAAGAGTCGGTTGTCAGCAGCGATCTATTTTTATAGAAAGAATCCATGTCTCGAACACTTAAAGGAATTTTTGTGCTGTTTTTGGTGCTGGCCGCGTTGGATGTGCACGCCCAGCCACCCGCGCCGACTCCTGCTGAAGAAGTGGTGGAGGAAGAAAAACCCCGCCGTCCCCCACTGTACCGGAGGATCTTCGGAGCTAGAACCCCGGTGGAAGAGGAGCAGACCCCGGAAGCAACACAGGAAGCAGCTCCCAGGGAGCCGCGTGCCACTCCGGCGCCTCCGGATGAGGAAGAAGAGGCAGTTGAGGAGCCACGCAGACGCCCGTTGATTCAAAGAATCTTTGGAGCAAGAGACCGCGCGGAGGATGAGGAAGTTGCAGTAGAAGAGGCTTCCTCCCCGGTGCCGACTGCAACTCCCGCGCGGCCAAGAGTGAGACCTGCCTCGACACCGACACCATCTCCCCCCCCTGCATCCACTCCCAGACCCACCGCAACTCCCACACCGACGCCAAGCCCGACCCCGGAAGAAACAGACACAAGCAGCGAAACAGCGGATCCCATTCCCGAGGTGGATGAAGTGGACGAGGAAACGCCTGCTGCAACTCCCGCACCGACACCTACGCTGGAGGAGATGCAGTCCATTTACGACGATGCCCGTGAAAAAGCCATGGACACCGAGGCGGTCAAGGCTGCAAAGACGGAAGCCGATGCATCCACCACTGAAGCGGAGCATTACAAAAATACCATTGTATTTTACGATGCCCTCTTCAGCGCAATTGAGGAATCCAACCCGGAAATCTCGACTTATGTAACTTCGATGCGGTCTGCGGCCACCCGCCGTCTTGACCGCCGTCGCGACCAGATGAAAGAGGTCTTCCAGGAATCCACAGAGATCGCAGAGACTCTGCGAAAAGAAGCGAAGGCCAAAGAGGAAGCCGAAACCAGCGAAGAAAGTGAAACTTCGCATTGAACGGCGCGAGCGATTGGGTTTTTCCCGCGCTCCGGCTTGCAACCTTTGCCAGCTCGTGGTTTCTTAGAAACTAAACCTTGATCTCATGAAATCTCTATCCATCGCCATCATCATTGCAATCTCGTCGATTGGATCCACCGCATTCGCCAATAGCACCGCATATGAAGCACTGCGCGTGGTGAACAGCAGGAACAGCGCCTACGCAAATTCCACCGTGGAAGTCTCCGGCGTGCAGGGCCTTCCCCAGCCGGCCGTCTGGCGGGTCGTGGTCAATGATCCCGTCGCACGCGGCGGGATCAGGGAATTCGAAGTAAGCGGCGGCAGCATCCTTTCCGAGCGCACACCATCCGGCGGCCGGGCGCGCTCACTCCAAGGTGAATCGCTCACCGTCTCCAATCTCAACCTGGACTCCAGTGGAGCATTCTCGGTTGCTAACAAATATGCCATCCAGTCGCAGGTCGGTTTCGACAGCGTCACCTACAGCCTCCGGTATGACGCCGTGACACGCACGCCGATCTGGGCAGTGCAGCTACTGGATATCAATGACGTCGAGCTTGCCCAGCTTGCGATCAACGCCACCACCGGCAACATCGTGGCATCCCAACTCACTGGCGCGACATCGTACCGGTCTTCCACGCAAGATCCTTATCAAACGAGCGAGGATGGCGGGTTCATCGGACGCGCCTCAGAGACCGCCAGGAGAGTGCAGGAAACGACAGGCCGCGGAGTGCGACGGGGCCTGGGAAATGTGCAGGAGTGGTTCACCGGCCGGCGCACCATCGATAGCGAGGACTGAATTTTGACCGTTCCGTTCCATCCCGCGCGCATGCCAATATTTTGATCCCCAATCCTTTGACAACCGCATGTTAGGTCTCATCATTATCCTTAGCGTTCTGGGATTTTTGATGATTTTTGCCGAGGTGTATTTGCCCGGCGGAGTGATCGGAGCACTGGGCGGCATCTCGCTCCTGGCAGCCGTGGCCATTAGCTATGGTGAGTATGGATTTGGTGTAGGCACCCTCTTGCTGGTGGTGTTCCTGGTCGTGGGAGTCACTGTTTTAACTTTGGGATTTTACATACTTCCTAAAACACGTGCCGGGAAAGTGCTGGTGCTCAACTCGTCACTGGAAGGTGATGGATTGGTGGCGAGCACGCTCGCGCCTGGCACGCCGGGGTCCGCGCTCACCGATCTGCGGCCCTCGGGGACTGCGGTCATCGATGGCAAACGATTGGACGTGCTCGCGCAAACCGGCCACATCAAACGTGGCTCGGAAATCCAGGTCGTCCGGACCGAGGGGCCAAAAATCATTGTCAGATTGGCCTGATCCGATAGGCTGCTTTTCTTCTCAAAAACCAACCACCTACTACCACTCACCACTATGGATTCTGGAACCAATTTTGTTGTCATGCTCGCGATCGGCGTCGGCGCTGTGCTCGGGCTTATTTTTCTCGTAATCCTCTTCAACTTTTTGGGGGTCTGGATACGTGCCCGCATCGCAAATGCGCCGGTGGGGCTTTTTAATATGGTGGCCATGCGGCTGCGGCGCGTGCCGGTAGGGCTGATTGTAGACAGCCGTATCACAGCGGTAAAGGCGGGCATTCCTGTGAGCACTGATCTGCTGGAAGCGCACTACCTCTCCGGGGGTAGCGTTGAGCAGGTCGTTCTTGCACTCATTGCGGCCGACAAAGCGGGCATCGCATTGGATTTCAACCGCGCCTGCGCCATTGATCTCGCCACTAAAGGCACCACAAAGACCGTATTGGAAGCGGTGCGTACCAGCATCAACCCGAAGGTCATTGATTGTCCGAATCCAGCCTCCGGGAAAACCACCATCGCTGCGGTGGCCCGCGATGGTATCGCTGTGCAGGCCCGCGCCCGTGTGACCGTGCGCTCCAACCTGGATCGATTTGTCGGTGGTGCAACCGAGGAGACGATTATTGCCCGTGTGGGTGAGGGCATCGTGACCTCGATCGGCTCATCAGCTTCTTACAAGGATGTGCTCGAAAATCCTGATAACATTTCCAAATTTGTGCTCGAACGCGGACTTGATAGCGGGACGGCATTCGAGATTTTGTCCATTGATATTGCCGACGTGGATGTAGGTGAAAACATCGGTGCCAAGTTGCAAGCCGAGCAGGCCGAGGCCGACAAACGTGTTGCGCAAGCCCGGGCGGAAGTCCGCCGCGCAGCAGCTGTTGCTGTAGAGCAGGAGATGGTCGCCCGCACCCAGGAGATGCGCGCCAAGGTCGTGGAAGCCGAGGCTCAAGTGCCTTTGGCCATGGCTGAAGCATTCCGCAATGGCAATCTCGGCGTGCTGGATTACATGCGCATGCGCAACATCCAGGCCGATACCACCATGCGCAATTCGATTTCCGGAGACACCGGCAACGATTCGAAATAACGGATCCCAAACCCGCTGCCACCCGGCAGCTCCGCCATGGAACAACTCGTACTACTCATCATCATTGGCCTGATCAGTTTCGTAAACTGGATTATCCAAAAAAGTGCCGAGAGACGCAATCGCCAGCAGGGTGGGGAGTTGCCGGATCCAGAGCCCGACTTTGACTGGGAAACGCCGGATCAATTTCCAAAGCAGGAACCCGTGAATCGCCGGGCACCGCTTTCCGAGGACGAGCGGGCGCGGCAATTCATGGAAGCGTTGGGACTGCCTGCGGGCACACAGTCTCCAGCACCGCCGCCACTGCCACAGCAAACGACGCAGGCTCCAGTCAGTCAGAAAAAGGCTGCCTTGCCTGTGCATCGCGATTCGCAACCCCGGCTCGCAACTCCCATGCCCGATGCGCCATGGCAAAGAAGGGTCCATGCCCCGGAACTCAGCAAAGCAGAAACTGAAGCGTTGGCTCGTGTGGAATCTCAGGCCGGAAGCGGCGCCTACAACATCCGCAGCCGCGCCGACCGCGACCTGGCAAGTTCGGCGGGCAACGTCAAGGTGATGAGTTTTTTACGTAGTCGCGAAGGATTAAAAGCCGCGGTGATAGCCCGCGAAATCCTTGGCACACCCCCCGGAATGCAGCCACTCCCCGGCCCTGAAGTCGTGCGGCTCTAAAGAAACGAGTGACTCCCGCTTCGGCAGTAGAAACTTGCGTCGAGCGGATTTTTGGAATTATGTTTTGATTTATCAATGTTGCTCGCGCAAAGTGCGCGGCTCGCAACACAGAGATGGATGGGTGACAGAGTGGTCGATCGTGCTCGCCTGGAAAGCGTGTGTACCGCAAGGTACCGAGGGTTCGAATCCCTCCCCATCCGATTTTTGCGAAGCAAAACTTTAAAAAAAAACGAGGGATGAAGAACGAAGTTCGAGCGCAGCCTTTGCGTTAGCAAAGTTTCCGAACTCCCAGCGGCGCAGCCGCCCTAAAAAGCACAGATGCGCGCCTTGGCGCATCAATCCCTCCCCATCCGATTTTTGCGAAGCAAACTTAAAATTCTGCGAGGGATGAGAACGAAGTTCGAGCGCAGCCTTTGCGTTAGCAAAGTTTCCGAACTCCCAGCGGCGCCGCCGCCCAAAAAAGGCACAGATGCGCGCCTTGGCGCATCAATCCCTCCCCATTCGATATTTTGCGAGCCACGGCGTTACGATGAGAAAATGTGTTTTTCGCACTTGCATCCTGCTCCTGTTGAGAGGTAGTCTTGAATTATGAAGAAAATGTTCTGTGCCCTCCTAGCTGTTTCATTTGGCAGTCTTGCCTACGCTGATATTCATATGCCGCCCGCTGCCGACCAAGGTCCCACCCGCAAATTGGGCCGTGGCATCGCCAACGTTGCATATGGAATCACCGAATTACCGCACTCGATCGCAGTGGTAAACAAACGCGAAGGAAACTCAGCTGCTGCAAGCTACGGCATCGTTCGCGCTGTCGGTCGCACATTTGTCCGCTGGGGCAGTGGCGTGTATGAAGTGGCGACATTCCCATTTCCAACAAACAAAGGCAGATACACCCCGCCCTACCGCCCGGAACATCTGTGGCTCAGTTCCG
>JBGTCP010000122.1:0-4530 GCA_041748815.1 Chthoniobacterales bacterium | reverse complement strand
GATCAGCCAAAGCGGCGAGACTGCTGATACACTGGCCGCGCTGCGCGAGAGCAAACGTAAGGGGCTGCGCACATTGGGGATCTGCAACAACGTGGCCAGCACGATCGCACGCGAAAGCGATGGCGGAGTCTATATGCATGCGGGTCCGGAGATCGGCGTGGCTGCGACCAAGAGCTTCACTTCGCAAGTGATGGTCCTCACCTTGCTGGGGCTTTTGTTGGGACGGATGCGGCATCTCTCCCATTCGGAGGGCGTAGACCTCATCGATGCCATCGAAGAATTGCCGGAGAAAATTGCCCACATTTTAACATCCACCGATCACATCCGCGAGGTCGCCGGCAAATATGCCGCGAGCACCGGAATGATGTTCCTCGGGAGGCAGGCAAACTATGCCATCGCGCTTGAGGGAGCATTGAAGATGAAGGAAATCACCTATATGCACGCCGAGGGGCATCCGAGCGCGGAGCTGAAACACGGGGTGATCGCGTTGATCAGCCCGGAACTGCCCACGGTCTGCGTGGCTCCGCACGATGCCGTGTTTGAAAAAAATCTCAGCAACATCGAGGAAGTGAAAGCGCGCAGAGGGCCCGTGATTGCAATCGGCACCGAGGGCTGCACGGAGCTAGTCCGGGCGGTGGATGATTTCATCGGCATCCCGGAGTGTCACGAGCTGCTCACGCCGATACTGTCTGTGATACCGCTGCAGCTTTTGGCCTACCACGCGGCAGTCGCGCTGGAACGCGATGTGGATAAGCCGCGCAACCTTGCGAAAAGTGTGACGGTGGAATAACAGGATCGACGCTTTGAAATTTTTCCAACAAATCCGCCAGACCTTTGAGGCGCTTGCTGAGAAAAATCAAATCGCGTTTTCGCCTCTGCTTAAGCAGCTGAGGCATTATTCGAAGGCGCGGGCTGTGGATGATGCTCGTGCGGGCCTGAACGTGGCGATGATGGCATTTCCACAGGGAATGGCCTACGCGCTGATCGCGGGTTTGCCGATTCAGTACGGGTTATTTGGGTTTGTCGGGGCATCGCTCCTTGGCGCATTTTTCGGCAGTAGCCGGTTCAGCTCATATGGTCCCTCGAATGCCACGGCAGTGCTCATGCTCACAGCCTTTATCGGCTTGAATGTTTCCGGCGAAGAGATGCTGGTCGCCGTGCCGGTATTAGTCCTGCTCGCGGGAGTTTTTCTGATTCTGGGAGCATTTGCGAATGTGGCGAAACTCATCCAATACATTTCACGCACAGTGATCACGGGGTACATCACGGCTGCAGCGCTGCAGATCATCACCAATCAGGCCAAAAATGTTTTCGGGGTTGAGACGCCTCAATCGGCCTCGTTGTTTTCGGTGGTGTGGAATACTTTAGTGGCAATTCCCGGCACGCATTTTCCCGCGCTTGCGCTTTCGTTGCTCACTGCCGCGACCTACTTTTATCTGAGCAAATATTGGAAAAAACTTCCAGGTGTTGCGATCACGATTGTCTTGATGAGCGTCGCCGCTGTGATCATGAGCACATTCGACATGGGCGTTGCAACGCTCTCCGGGATCGAGCTCAGTAACTGGAAGTTTGCTGCGATCAATCCCGGATTCGAAGTGATCAGCCAACTTGCCACACCTGCTTTGGCATTGGCATTTTTGATCACCCTGGAAAGCAGCTCGATTGGCAAATCCCTCGCTTCACGGTCGGGCAGCACCTTGAACAATAACCAGGAAATGCTGGGCCTCGGGGTTGCCAACATAAGCAGCTCGTTGTTTGGCGGGATGGCAGCGTCGGCATCGCTGACACGGTCAAAGCTGAACATGGAGAGCGGCGCATGGTCGGCTATGTCGAATGTGTTCGCGGCCGTCATCGTGGCTCTGTTGCTGGTCGGGGTGAGTCCGCTTGTGCGATTTATCCCGGTTCCTGCGTTGGCCGTGGTGGTCATCTACATTGGCTTCTCGCTCATCAACAGGCATGCCATCCGCATCGTCTCCCACTCGACTAAATCCGATGCGATCACGTTTTTTGTCACGCTCATTGCCGGCGTGTTTCTGTCGCTCGATTCCGCGATCTACATGGGCTCCGCGACTGCGATCCTTCTCTTCCTCCGCAAAGTGGCCGAGCCGGAGCTCATCGAGTATTCCTTCAATGAGGAAGGTCATCTTACGCAGCTGGATCCCGGCACCAAACGCTCCGATCCCGAAGTCTCTATCGTGCACGTGGAGGGCGAACTTTTCTTCGGCGCTGCAGAAGTTTTTTACAATCAAACCCGCCGTGTCTGCGAAGATCCCAACTTGAAAATCCTGATCCTGAAGCTGCGCAATGCACACCGTCTCGACGCCTCGGCAGTGATGGCACTCGAGGAGCTGCTCCGCTTCATGAATGAAAAAAACCGCTACCTGTTGATCTGCGAAGCGCGCAAAGATGCGATTCGTATTTTTAAGAATTCCGGCCTGCTCGAGACGATTGGCCGTGACAATATCTTCCCGGATAATGTTTCCAATCCCACAGCCTCGACCGCTGCTGCTTTGAAGCGGGCCAAGGCGTTGCTCGCCGGCCAGTCTCCGAAAGTGAGCATCTACGTTGACACGGAAAAACACGATACCGGCGAGCCCGATGATGCGCCGCCACCTCCGGAAAAACCGCAGCCGCCTGGCGGCGCAGCGCCCGATTCTCAAAAAGAGGCCGGTGCAAATTAGAATGTGGTTGCTGGCAGGATTGGCAATGTGTGAGAGTGTCCGCGTATGAAAATTCTCATGGCTGCCAGCGAGATGACTCCGTTTGCCAAAAGCGGAGGGCTCGGCGATGTGATCGATGCGCTCCCCGCTCAACTGGCCAAAGACGGCCACGACGTCTGCGTTGCTCTGCCATATTACAATTCCGTCCGCGACTACAGAGGGCTGAAGCCCTCATCGCTGGGCATCGCCTTTGATATCCACGCCGCCGACCATGTCCATCGGGTGGAAGTGCTGGAAGCAATCGCACACAAAAAAGTGCAGCTATTCTTTATCAAAAACGACCACCTTTTCGCCCGCGATGAGCTGTATGGCGGGGACGGGGTGGATTACGCCGACAACGCAGAGCGTTTCATTGTCTTCGCAAAAGCAATCGTCGAACTGGCCCGCAGGCTGGAGCCGGTGGTCGATGTGGTGCATGTGCATGACTGGCAGGCAGCGCTGGTCGCCACCTTCATCAAAGCACAAGGGCTCCCCATCAAATCGGTGCTCACCATTCACAACTTGGCATACCAGGGTATTTTTCCAGGAGCGGACTTCCGGCTCACGAATCTGGCCGGGCACTTGTTTTCAGACATGGAATTTTACGGCAACATCAACTTCCTCAAAGCCGGGATCCTGCATGCGGATACTGTCACAACAGTGAGCGAAGTGTATGCCCGGGACATTCTTACCCCTGCGCTCGGATGTGGATTGGACGGCGTGTTACGGCAACGCGGAGATCGCGTGCAAGGCATTCTCAACGGCATCGACACCAAGACATGGAACCCCGGCAAGGATGATCGCATCGCAAAAAATTATCGTGCCTCCGCACCTGGTGGCAAAGCCGCTTGCAGAGAAGACCTACTCAAAAAACTCAAACTGCATCCTGAGCCGGAAGGCCCGGTTTTTATGATGATCTCCCGGCTCGCGGAGCAAAAAGGTTTCGACCTGCTTTTCCCGATCCTTGACCGTTTGCTCTCCGATGATGTGCGGCTCATCATCGTCGGCGAGGGAGATTTTGCTTATGAGGCGCAGCTGACAGCCGCCATGAGAAAGTATCGCGGCAAGCTGGCATATCGCCACGAATTTTCCAGCGGGCTCGCTCACCTTGTCCAAGCGGGTGCGGATATTTGCTTATCGCCCTCGCGCTTCGAGCCGTGCGGATTGACGGCAATGGTCGCGCTTCGCTATGGCACCATCCCGGTGGCGCACGGCGTGGGCGGGCTTTTTCAAATGATCCGCAACTACGAACCCGGTGAACCCGGCGGGAATGGCATTTTATTCTTCGACTACCGGCCGGAGGCATTCTGGGATGCAATCGTGCGTGCGAAGAAACTATTTTCCAAGACCAAGCAATGGAAATCGCTCGTGAAATCTGCTCTGGAAAGCGACTACTCATGGTCACGCTCGATCCCTGAGTATGAGAAACTCTACAGCTCAGTGATTGAAGGTTGAGGTTTGTGATGCATCCACTCAAAGCACATGGGCCATTTCTTGCAGCGCTTGCATTGGCGGTGCTCATAATGGTTGGTGACTACGGGACTGAAAGCGAATTGGAAGGCACTGAGACCCGGATTGCGGCGGGCATGCTGCCGGCATTTGGACCCAGTCCCCGCCGGCAACTCTCCGATGCCGAGAGGCGCAAGCGTGAGATGTTTCTGAGAGCACGGGAGCGCACATCTGATCCGACTCCCGCACCGATGCCCAGAGCCACACCGACTCCCCGGCCACGTGCCACGCCCACCCCGACTCCCAGAGCCACATCGGCTCCCCGGCCACGTGCCACGCCGACTCCCGCGCCTACCCGCCGCGCTACTCCGGCTCCCACGGC
>JBGTCP010000121.1:0-3912 GCA_041748815.1 Chthoniobacterales bacterium | reverse complement strand
TTGTTGGCGATGACCTTGTGGAGCAGTCCTTTGTGGGTGCCGCTCGTGTGGTAAATCATCGTGGTCTCACGCAGGAGTGGGTCGATGATTTTCTCCAGATGGTGCTCGGTAGTATATTCAAAGTCGGTGCGCTTGGTGAGCGCATCGATGGAGGTCCGAAGGCGGTCGTGCTCATCATACTGGAACTCTGTCACGTGGTTGCGGGCGCTGGTAAGGAACCGGAGGTTGTGGCGGTCGTCGTAGGCGAAGTAGGTGGTGCCGCCGCGCGGGTCGATGGATTCGATGACTTGATCGTGCCCATCGTATTTCCACCGGTAGGTATGGCCGGCGGCATCGAGCAGGGCGATGCGGCGTCCGCGTGTATCGAATTCGTGCACGGTGCTGCGTCCGAGTGGTGAAAGTTCCATGCTCAATGGCCCTGCGAATGCGAATTGCCATTCCTGCGCGGGGTCGGCTTCGGCGATCTGGCGGACGATGCGCCCTGCGGCATCATAATAATGCGCAGCCACTTCTTCCCCGGATTTGTTGAACACTTTGTAAAGGCGTCCATCGGGGTGGTAGGTGAAGGTGCGAGTGTGTCCGTCGGGATCGGTGGCGGATGTGAGGAGACCACCGGTATCATAGGCAAAATGGATGTCGCGTGCGGTGGAATCGGTGACGCCGGAGAGCAATCCCTCGTGTGCCCCGGCCCCGAAGTAGTGCAATGTGAACGAGCGTCCGTAGGTATCGGTCACGGATGCGAGGCGGTCGGAATCCCAGGTGAAGGTGGCAGTCTGACCATCGGGGTCGGTGTGCGTGGCGATGCGGCCATCCCCATCGAATGCGGTAACGCGGTCGTGGCGTTCGGTGAGGGTGAATGTGTCGGTGACGGGATCGAGTGAAAGCCGTGCGGTGATGCCGGCTGCGGAGCTGAAGGTCCCGTCGGGCATACGGAGGAAGCGATAGTTTTTGCGGGCATTGACGAGGGTGGCGGTGTTGTCGATGAATCCGTCGACAAGATTGGCAGCAATGAGGGAGGCGATAACCCAGCCTTCTGCGGTGTTAGAATAGTCTTTGAAAATCTGATGGATAGCGAACATGGCGACTATGGCTGATGCAGCCTGCTCTGTCGTGCCATGCCCCAAAGGTGCAAGAGGGTCGCTGTGCTCAGTGATGCGGGCGGCGAGGTTGTGATTCCACCCTCGTCCCATCGCGGTCGGGCTGGCTGCAGATTGCGAGCTATAGTGGCGGGAGAATGAGAGTCCGCGTGGCTGCTGTCCGCTGCCAAGGACCAAGTCCGTGTGATCGAGCACTGCGGCCCCGGTGAGCATGTCGACAGGATCTTTGGAAGCCGGGTTCGATTGTGCTGCGGGGCCCTCAGTGGGTTGCGCAGGGGTGGGATTCGCAGCGGGGTCCACCTCTGCCGGTGTCGTGGACCAGCCGCCGTTAAGCGTATATTGTGGGGTGGAGATGGAAGCGCTCACGCTGTTCCCGGCAAAGGAATAATACCCATTGCCGGTAAGGTCATCGGTCACCTGATTACCATCCTCGGGGATTACCACTCCGGTGCCCGCGCCACTGAGCAGGTTGGGGAAAGTATCATTCCGGTGAGTCTCGCTCCAGCCCGCAACAAAGTCCGGGTCGGTAAGAATGTCATCCTCGTAGGTGGCTTCGGTGGCAAAAAACGTTTTTCCTCCGGCTGCATTGTTGAGTTGGACATAGCGCACGGTTGAGACAGCTGAGAGGGCAGGGTAATTTTGCTCAATGACACCGTGCTCCATGGCACTGGCGATCGCCGTCGATGCGGCTGTAAAGGAGCGAACGAGCGAAGTATCTCCGCTGACTGGAATGCGTGGAGCGGTGTTGAGGATATCCACTCCGAATGCCCCGGACGACTGGCGGAAAACAGAAAGCGTATGGTGAAACAGCCTGTGAAATCCTGCCACCTTGCTCAGCATGCGCTCGCCGGTCTCCCACTGACGATGCCAGTCAATGCCAAGCTTTTGGAGCGATTCGCTGACCAATTCATTGGAGTCTACCGGCAGGTCGGCATCCTGCATTGCCTAGATGCGGCGGGCATTGCGGTCCTCCAAAGCCTTCGCGTCATAGCCTCCAGTCCCGATGATGAAGGTATAAACTCCACCCCGATCAATCACGAAGCGATGCAGCTCATCGTAAACGGCATCGGGGTAAGGGTGGTCGACTCGGATTTCTGCCCGCAACGGACCTTCGACCAGCGGAAGCGATTCCTCGGCGATGAGGGTGTCATCCAGAAAAATCTGCGCCTGATCGTTTTCGCCGAATGCGATGTGCAGTTTTTGTGCTCCGATTTCACGGCGTTTAAGCTCGGGATAAAGAAAGGAATTAAAATTGCCGGAGCCATCCAATGAGCCAAGCCAGATGTCGACGTACTGGTTCAAGCTCAGGAAGGGTTCCTGCGAGGGGAAATTGTTAAAAACATCGAAATATGACGGGAAGCATTCTTCCAGTGAAGCGGCCGACGATGGCAGCCTGTTGCGAGCGCCAAGAATTTCATCGAGAGCCGCATTTGGGTTCTCTGTGGCGACGTGGTCCAGAAGGTTCTGCGTGCGGGCATCGAGATAACTTTGCACGGACGTTGCCGAGATGCCTTGTGCGTAATGGGCAGTCGTGGTGCCCCCCGCGGCTGCCACCAAATCCGGGGTGGAATGCTGCATTGCCAATGAAAGGTCGATGCCCGACACAGATTCAAACTCTCCAACTGCAGGGAAGAGCCGGTATTGAGTGCCTTCCACATTGATCGTCGCACATTGCAGCTCAATGAGCAGTTCCTCCGCTAAATTGTCGATATCCGCCAAATAGCCTGCGGAGCCTGCTACCAGCCCCAGTGCTGCTAGATTATCCACACCGAAAAATGCGAATGCGTCCTCGAAGGGAATTCTCACAAACACGACATCATAGGCAGCTGCCTGACCTGCGGCCCGCAGCAGGTTGACCAGTAGCTCTGCCCGGTCGCTGTCGTTGCCTTCCCGCGTGAGCAAAGTCAGCAATGGGCCTTTGCGAAATCCGCGATGCGGGGTGAACCGGATATGGTTGGACACAAAATTAAACAATGCCAGGGGATCAGCATCACAGAGAGCTATGATTTGCTGGAGTTCATCCGGCACCGTGGCTGTAGTCTGAACCCCAAAGGATTGAAGAGTTGAAGGCGGAGCTGTCCTGCCGTCCCGGCTGTTGTAGTCGATTTCCGACGGGATGCCAGGCAATGTTTCCACCAGAAAATTATTGGTGCCCTTGACGGGGCTTTGAGAGAAGGCATCAGTCCCCAGAGCCAGTGAGCTAATGCCAGCCAGGAGGCAATGAAGGAGATGAAGTTTCATGATTATTTTGGCTAATTCAGCTTCACGACCCGGAGGCGAAGGAAGAGGCGGTCAATGTCGCCGGATTCAAGGTTGGCCCGTGCAATCACTTCTTCGATGCCACCACCTCCATCAATCACGTCGATAATCTCCACCCCCGCTGTGGTCCAGGATTCGGCGGCCAGGGTTTGCGAGGCTTGCACTTGGTAGATCAATGTGGCTGTGCCCTGCTTCGGGCGGATGAAATGAAACAACAGAAAACGATCTCCCTCTGAATCGACTTCGAAGCTCAGCTCGATCGGCTGCTCCGGGCTGTGGTCGAAAGGACTTTGTGCAAGAGCGTATTCGAGGAGGTTGACGCGACCATTGCCATTGAGATCCGCCATGGCATCCAGGCCAGTTGCGCTGCCGGTCCATTCGATTTCAAAACTATCCGGGACGCCGTCACCATCGGTGTCTTGACCGGGGGAGACCGCAGTCACGCTGAGCACATTCCCGGCAGGATCATAAGCGAATGCCGTGGCAGAGCCGGAGGGCTGGGTGGACCAGAGGAGGCGCCCTGCGGCATCGTAGGAATGTGTCTGGGCCAACAGGG
>JBGTCP010000120.1:0-3136 GCA_041748815.1 Chthoniobacterales bacterium | reverse complement strand
CCCAGGCCCCGTGGTAGAGGAATGGGGTGGCTGTGGTGCCGCTGGCGGCGACGACTTCTCCGTAGGCGCCGTAAGTTAGGCGGTCGGTGACGGCTCCGGTTTCGTCGGTGATGGCCACTGTGCTTCCACGGTAATCGAAGTGGAAGACGCTGATCTCTCCATCGGGGTTTTCCTGGTAGAGGAGGCGGTCTCCGGCGTAGACGAAGCGGGTTGTATTTGCGCCGGTGGTTGAGGCAAGTAGACGGCTGAGGGCGCTTTGAGGGTCGTGGATGAAATCGGTCAGACCTCACTTTTAGGGCTCAGTCAGGGGATATCAGTCGCAAGTTCAATTGCCGTTTTGGGGGTGAGTAGGAGCTGGATTTCCCGCCGATTTTCACCCGGCAGTCTCGGGGTAGATCGGTTAAATTTTTCCAACAGATCCTTCAAGACCCTCACAACCGGTTTTGGGGTATCTTCCTCTAGTCCGACCAAGTGAACGCGCAGCGACCCATCAGGCAACTCCTCAAGCACTCCCCCGCTGCGCACAATGTGCCGGAACCAGACGTGGTCGTCCCGGAAGTTGTCGTAGGCCTCTTTGAACGGGGTGAGCATTTCATAAAATAAATTGCGTGCAGTGATTTTGATGACGTCCATCAACTGCTTGCGTTCTCCGCACAAGCGCACCGCCTCCCGGTTGATCAGCGTGTCCAAGCGCGAGACTTCCCGACTCGTGTTCTCCAACTTTTGCTCGGCCTCGGCGATCAGTTCCTCGATTTCTAGCACTTTATGTTTTCTCGCCAGTCGATGTTTGGCTGCCGTGCGCATAGCTCCCTTTAATCGGCCCAGTTCTTTTCTTTGGGTCGCCTCCGGCGCGCTAAGCGATGCCAAATGCGCGATTTTCCTAGCTCGCACCAGCTCTCTTTTTTCCGCATCTTTGTCGAGCAGGAGCACGCGCGCGAGTTTATCCCGCAATTCGATCCGGTTGCTTTCAATAGCCCGGTAAGCAGAGTTTTTGACCTGCCGATCTTCAAGTTCCCCGCGGATCTCCGCGTAGGTTTGCGATTGATAGGAGGTGATCTCGTTAAGACCGAAGTGTTCGTCCAAATATTTGAAGTCGTTCTCCTGCACCCATCGATCAAACATCAACCAGATGATTTCTCCAGCAGGTCGGTCTGGGTCATCGGTGAGGATGCTCACCTCCACGGTGCGCCCAGCCGGATTGGTCGCCCGAACCACGATCTGTCGCCACGCCGGATTCTTGGCCCATGCTTGTTCAACCCATTGAAAATGGTAGCTCCTCTGATCGCCCGCATGGTTGCGCCTGCGTTCCATGCTCATGGTTCCCTGCGCGGCACGTCCCTCTTGCCAGCCTCCTGACTGGTAGCCCTTTTCCCAAGTAATTAAATGACGACGCGGATCTTGCGCCAAGCTCTCAAAGACTTCCATCGAGTAGATCCCACGGTCAATTACCCAGGTCAATGTGGCCTGCTCATCAATGCCCAAGCTCGGGCGCATCTGCTCTTCAAACGTATCGAATCGTTTGCGCATGTCCTCGTAGTTGTCCGTGTTTTTAATGAAAACGGGGCGTCCCTTCGCGTCGTGCGCCACATCCATATTGATGATTTTATCCGCCCATCGGATCTTGGCGCACCAGCCTTTGAGAACGTTTTGTTGGCCTGTGTAGTGTTTGACGTGGGGATCAAAATAGAAGTCCTTGTGAGCGTCGCCCACCGTGCCTGCGCAAGTGCCTCCAAGGCGTTGGAAGTTCCATCGCAAGATCCGGGCGGGCAGTTGCGGGTCTTGGGCCAACTCCGCGAGTTTGAGACGCTGATGGCCCGGAGTGCCCGGCACTTGCTCACCCAAGCCGAGCAACAGGCCCAGATCGTCGCCGCTGAGAAGTTTGCTTTGTTCGAGATTGGCCGCTCCCAACAACACTTGCCCGAGCCACTGGCAGACGCTGCCCGCCTGGCTTGCCAAGGCTTGGCGCAGCGACTCGATGGGTTCGGCAAAAAAAGAGAGGCCCAAGTGAGAGCACCACCGTGATCCGGCATAAGGCTTGCGATCTGTCGGCACGCCACTCAAGCCCTCTTTGAGTGCTTCCAAGGGCTCTCCTTTGGTTTTGAGGGCTTCCCCTGGCACCCCTGGCTCCGGCAATTTTTGATCATCGGCTGGCGTTGCCGGAGGCGGAGCTGGAGGCTCATCGTCACTTTGGTCTCGAGGCGTTTGCTGTGCCGATTGTGCACTTTGTGCTGGCTCAGGCGGGCCAGTTTCGCTGAACTCGCCCTCATCGCTCTCCTGGCAGACCGAGCCCTTTCCCTCCCCTTGAGCCTCCCGCAGTTCGGTGAAAAGCGCCCGAAGCGTTTCCCCGCTGAGTTTTACCTTGAAGACCTGCTCGATTTCCTTGCGAATCTTGCGGCTGTAGCAGCGCTTGTCATCGAGATAGACACAGGGAAATCGGATGCGCACATAGGTTTCAATCGGGGCGCTCAGCTTCCGGTTCACCGCTCGCCCGGCCAATGCGCGTGTGAGTTTTTCGGCATCGCCGCTTTTGAGTGCCCGGCTCCAATTGAGAATGGTCCTTGGGTCGATGCCGAAAACCCCCTGCAACTTCAGCAGTGAGACTCCGACATTGTGCAGGTGGGCCACCATGAGTTTGAACTGCATATTTTCGTGGTCGCAGGGAACGACTTCAAAAAGTTCAAGGCCGAAGTAAACGTGGTAATCACCGCTCACGCTGTGCCGGTGCACACTGAAAACAGGATTGCGTTTGGAAGTGCCGAGGATCGGTTGGAGAAAATCGAAGGAGTCCATCAATGCCCACCCATAGCAAAACTACCGCCGACTTGCCAGACTCCAACCCAGTAAGTATCCAACTTAAAAATCAGGTCCACTTACCGGCTGCTCCAGAGCTTTTCTCATGCATCGGGATCTGCGCATGCATGAGCGCCGAGGAAGCTATAAAAGTGAGGTCTGAAAATTCAACAGCCCGGTCCGAAGGGCCGGGTATGGCAGTTGATAAAATCGCGGGCTGAAAGTCCGCCATTCGTGATGGCCCCAGCCATGTCGCGACCTTTCCCCCAGATTATTGGTGCTCTGGATTCCTGCCCTCCGAGCCAGGCAATGGAATTTTTCAACAATGGTGCATCACACCGACAGC
>JBGTCP010000119.1:0-10932 GCA_041748815.1 Chthoniobacterales bacterium | reverse complement strand
AATGATGGCGCGCGCCGCTTCCTTGAGCACGTATTTTCCGCCGTCGGCAATCTTGAAACCGGCAGGGACATTGGCGGCAAATTCCACCACTTCATGATCTAAAAATGGCACACGCGCCTCCAGTCCCGCCGCCATCGTGTTGTTATCCACACGCTTCACCGGATCATCCACGAGCATGATCAACGCGTCCAAACGCATCGCCTGGTCAATCGGATCCGTGGCACCCGGCGAGGCAAAATGGTTGCGCACAAACTCTGTGGCATAATCATTTTCGGCAAGTCCCGGGCCGACGAGACGCTGGTAATCCTCGAAGTCGCGATCGAAAAAGTGCTGCTGATAAGTGCCCAGAGCATCCTTAGTGTCCAGCATCGGCGGATACCAATGATAACCACCAAAAATCTCATCCGCACCCTGGCCGCTTTGCACGACTTTCACAAATTTGCTCACTTCCTGTGAGAGCAGATAGAAACCGACATTGTCATGGCTGACCATCGGCTCCGACATATTGCGCACACAGTCATGCAAGGCCGGCAGCGTCCGCGCGGCATCGATGAAGAGCTTGTGGTGAGTTGTGCCGAAATGATCCACGATGAGATCGGAATATTTAAACTCATCCCCCGCTTCGTCGTTCACGCTTTCGAATCCGATGGAAAACGTTTCGATGCCCGGATGCCCCGCCTCCGCAATCAGTCCCACGATGAGGCTGGAATCGAGGCCTCCCGAAAGTAAAACTCCCACTGGCACATCGGCCACAAGCCGCCGTTCGACCGCCTTGCGCATCACTTTGAGCGTCTCGGCTTTCCAATCTTCAAAGGTATAATCCGCCTGATCCTTGCGCGGACCAAATTGCAGCGTCCAGTAAGTTTCCATGCGCTCCGTGCCATCGGGCTCAATCGTCCATCGCGTAGCCGGCGGCAGTTTGCGCACGCCTTTGAGGATCGTGTGTGGAGCCGGGACAACGGCATGAAAACTCATGTAATAATTCAGCGCTACCGGATCGATATCCGTATCCACACCCCCTGCCGCCAGCAGGGCTGGGAGGCTGGACGCAAAACGAATCGTCCTGCCGGAGCGCGAGTAGTAAAAGGGTTTGATGCCCACACGGTCACGCGCACAGAACACGCGGCCCGAGTCATGCTCGACGATGGCAAAGGCAAACATTCCTTGAAAATGCTCCACGCAACGGGCCCCCCATTCCGCATATGCCTTGAGGATGACCTCCGTGTCGCCCTCCGAGAAAAACGTGTAGCCTTTGGATTGCAGGTCCGAGCGAAGTTCGCGGTAGTTGTAGATGGCGCCATTGAACACGATGGAGAGCCCGAGTTTGTCGTCGACCATGGGCTGGCCCGACGCATCCGAGAGGTCGATAATTTTGAGCCGCCGGTGCCCGAGATGCACCCGTCCCTTACGAAGTGAACCCGAACCATCCGGCCCCCGCTGCACCATTGTCGCCACCATTTTGTCCACAGCAGCCCCACTGGGCTCGCCGCCGTGCATTGCGATCTCACCGCAAATTCCGCACATGAGTTCTTTCTGTTGATCGTGAATTTCTCATAATCGACTTAATATATACCCTACTTCGAACCTCATAAAAAGCATCTTTCCGAAAAAAGTCCCCGCTCGGATTTTTAGCTGTGGATCAACCCCTCTGCACAAGCAGCCGCTTCACCAACTCATCCCGCAAGCTCCCCATATCCAACCGCATGCGCTCCAGCCGTGGATTCCATGCAAGCACGAGCTTCCGGTCGAGCGCCCGCAGAACCGGATGATCAAAATCGCGGGCTCCCGCTTTAAGCAAATCGTCCTTTGCGTATAGCGGGAGTATGCCCGCATAGCCGCCACTTGCCACCGCGCGTGCCGCCTGTGGAAAGCTTTCAGTGATCAAAGGAAGCGAGAGCGTGAGCTTCTTTTTACCGGCAGCAATCGAGAGCCGCCGCATAAACTCTCCGTCACTCCCCAGCGTGACAAGTGGAAGCCTACCAAGCAAGGTCAGTGGTTCTTTCTCACGCTGCCGCCCTGCCATTGCTTTCGGCACAAAAAGCCGGTATTCCACTTTGCCAAGCAGAGTGGATGCCATGCGATCGCCCAGGATCTCGGAACGCACCACACCGTAATCCAGTTGGAACTCCGCGAGCCGTTCCACGATCGTCGTTGATCGCAGATTTGCCAGCTTGATCGCTGTGCCGGGGAATTGCCGTTGGATCGCTGCCAGGTGCGGAATGATCAGCCATGTGAGGATGCTGTCTCCAGCGCCAATCATCACGTCCACCGGCTTCGATTCAATCGAAGCTTTGAAATCCGAGAGTCCGCGCAGTTGAGCCCGCACCGCAGCAGCAAGTTCACGCCCGGCCGCCGTGAGTTCAAGCCGCCGTCCGCGTCTCTGGACCAGCCGCGTGCCAAAAAACGACTCCAATTCGCCAATCTGGCGGCTGTATTGGCTTTGCCGGGCGATGTCGTCACCGACGGCCCGCGCAATCCCGCCAGCCTCCGCCGTTTCCAGGAATGCACGCAACCGGTCGAGAGATAGTCCGCGTTCTGCAAAGAGATTTTCAAACATGACTCCTGAGTAAGTAAACCTGTGATTTTATGCAATGCGGACTTTTTTAAAAGCTGAGACTCTCCTGATTCCAATTCAAAAGAAAGTCATCATGAAAGTCGCAAAAGCAATGAAAGAAAAAAACCGTCTCGCAGGTGAGATCGAACAACTCAAGTCCCTGGTCGCCACTCAGAATGTGCGTCCCGAAGGTCAGGAGTTTGATTACGACAACCGCGAATTGCTGATCCGGCTACGTGAGCGACTCGAGGAATTGATTGCCTTGAAGTCAGGATTGGCTTCCGCGAATGTCACCATCTATGATGCGATCTTCCGCCTGGCTGAGCTGAAAGGCCTGGTTGCCACTCTCCGCCGTGTGGAGGTCAAGGTGGGTAAATTCACCGAGCCTTCACTTTACGGCTCTGAGCCACTGCAGGTGGAGTATCGCTCGCAGTTGGGCCGCCGTGAGATCGACGAAACCATCGCGGACCTCGAGCAAGAGATGGTCCTGCTGCAGGACCGGCTTGACGAGTTCAACGCGTCGGTATCACTGCCCGCATAAAAAATAATTCCCGATTCGAACATGGGGTGGAGGAAGAGGAAAGCACCGGAGCACTGTCACTTTGCCGCTCATCACGGCTTGGTAGTCTTGCACCGACTAACCCCAAAACCTGATACGACACTGATCCGCAAATTGCACATCGCAGAATTTTAAGACGTAAAAGGCAACCCGGATTCCGCAAACCGCTTCAACAGCGCCACCCTGCTGGATTCCGAATCCGCCCCATGTTCCTTTTTTTAACTGAATGAAAACTAATAGATCCGCTGTGCGCCTGACCGCACAGCTTGATGCGAATGATTCGCTGATGGTGCCTGTTCATGCTGCGTTTGGCAGTGGCACTGTGCATCACGCGGGTGCCCCAGGCCCGTGGGATGTTGAACGCATTGAAACGACTTATGGCGAACGGGTGATCCGCTCGGAGCGCCGCTTGCTGCCCGATGAGGATGGCGAATGCCATGTGTCGTTGCTGGTGGAAGTGGCCCCTGGGCAGTTTGTAACCGTGAAGCGCGGATGGGCAAATGCTTACACGACCAGTGCCGCCACAAGCGCAGCTTTGCTGAAAACTTTCGTGGAATCGTTCCTCGCCCAGCCGCAGCCCGAGCCCGCCAGTTTTCAACTCATCAAATACAGCTGCAATTACCTGAGCGCGGAGAGTGTTGTTTTGAAGTCACAGGAGCTACAGGATGAGCAGTCACTGGCAATGTACTATGGCGGCGATTTTCCAGAGTGGCATGATCACATTGCCGGGCTCTTCCGCGAGCATTCCAATGGGATCTCGATTTTCGAAGGTCCGCCCGGCACCGGGAAAACGTCTTACATCCGGCAATTGATGATCACGTTGAAAGACACACACCGGTTCTATTTTTTGCCTGCTTGCAGTCTAGCGGCTTTGCGCGACTCCGAATTTGTGGATTTCTGGGCGGACGAGCGGAGGCTCAACGCACACCGGAGTCTGGTCGTGATCCTGGAAGACGCGGAGAATGCATTGTACCAACGCCACGGCGAGAATCGCCAGGAAGTGACAGTGCTCTTGAATATCACTGACGGCATTCTGGGTGAATTCCTTCGCCTGCAGGTGATCTGCACGGTGAACTGCGCACTGAGCGCACTGGACCCGGCCCTGTTGCGTCCTGGTCGCCTGCTTGCACGTCGCCACTTTGGGCGCATCCCGTCAGCCCGTGCCGCGCAACTCGCTGCCACCTTCGACATTACCCTCGTGGAAGAGCAGAGCGATTACTCGCTGGCAGAGATTTTTAATGGCTCAGTGGACTCTATGCCCGTAAAGCCGCCCATTGGTTTCTCTGTTTAAAACTAGGCCTCGTCGGTGGATGTCTCAGCGGCAATTCTTTTTCGCTTACGATAGAGGGTGGCTTCGTCGATACCGAGTGTGCGCGCAGCCTCCGAGAGCGTGCGGGTGGACGCCACGATCCGGTTAAGATGTTCGCGTTCGATTTCATCGATAGTGAAATTTCCGCCAATGCGCGGGGCGGATTCATCGGAGGTTGTGGTGCCGGCAGTCTTGCTGCTGAGGGTGACAGGTAAATCGTCGATCTCGATTTGTTTTCCTTTTGCGAGGATGACTGCGCGCTCGATGGCGTTGCGCATTTCGCGCAGATTGCCCGGCCATGGATACTGTTGCAGCAGGCTCGCGACCTCGGAGCTGAATTTGCGCACTGGCTTCTGATACCGTGTTGAAAAGAAATCGAGATAGCTCCTGGCGAAATTTTCAATGTCGTCGGGGCGCTCCCGCACAGCCGGCACTTCCACGGAAATCACGTTCAACCGAAAAAAGAGATCTTCGCGAAAATGGCCGTTCCGCACTTCCTTGGTGAGGTCGCGATTCGTGGCAGCAATGACGCGCACATCAGCACGCTGCGTTACGCTTTCGCCCACGCGCTCGTACTCCCAGTCCTGCAGAAGCCGCAACAGTTTGGGCTGAATTTCCCTCGGGAGCTCGCCGATCTCGTCGAGAAAAAGTGTGCCGCCATCAGCCGCGTGCACTTTGCCCCGTGTGTCTTTGATGGCACCGGTGAACGCGCCTTTGACATGCCCGAAAAGTTCGCTCTCCAGTAATTCTTTGCTGAGTGCCGGGCAGTTGATGGTCACGAATGGTTTATCTTTGCGATCACTGCGGGAATGGACCTCACGGGCGATGGTGCTTTTCCCAGTGCCGCTTTCTCCCAGCAACAGGATGGATGCAGTGGAGGCGGCGGCGCGGAATAACACATCCAGCGCCTCACACATGCCCGGCGCGCTGCTTTGGTAGCTGAGCGACGGTTCGTTCCCCGCAGCTTCCACCGACAATGTCTCTACCTTGCTTTCAAGGTCGCGGACCCTTCGGACACGCTGAAGCAAAATCATCAGCTGTTCGCGCGTGAAGGGTTTTTCCAGAAAATCCAGCGCTCCAAGTCGTGTGGCTTCGGTGGCTTGCGGGATCGATGCCATGCCGGAAAACATGACCACGGAAACGGATGGAAAGCGTTTGCGGATCTGGCCAAGAAGATCGATGCCGCTTTCTTCCCCGAGGTGCAGGTCGAGTAATACGACTTCAAAGGATGTCGCGTTGAGTGCTTCAAATGCCGTCGAGGAATCGGACGCCCCTTCGGCATAGTGGCCGGCGTCTTCAATGAGCTGGATCGCAGCTTCGCGGATCGTGCCTTCGTCGTCGATAATGAGAATATCCATGGCTGATTATGAGGGGTCGTTCGGGCGTTGGAAAGTTAGCAGAAAAGAGGCTCCTTTGCCTGCCTCCAGTTCGACACTGCCGCCCATCGTGTGCATCATTTTTTTGACAATGAACAGCCCCAACCCGCTGCCGGGCTCGCCGCCGGTGGCTTTTGCGCTGAGCCGGGCGTACCGCTCGAAGAGCTTCACGCGGTCCTCTTCCGTGAAGCCCGGTCCTGTGTCCGAGATGCGCAAAGACTGACGGCCGAGGGGGTGTTTAACAAATTCTATGCGCACTTCCGAACCTGATGCACAAAATTTCAAAGAGTTGGAAATCAGGTTCTCAATGACCTGTCGAACTCCATCAAGATGGGCAAAAATGACGGAGGTTTCTGCTGGGTCCGGGGCGATTATCCGGATGCCTTTGGCAGTGGCCATCGGTTCTGCCTCGGCCACCACATGTTGAATCACCTGCGAGAGATTCAGGGGTTGCAGATCCATCGAGCCGCTCAAAACCTGATGGTTCGCCAGGAAGTTTTTGAGAAATTGCAGCATGCGTGTGCTGGTGGAGTTGACATTTTGTAGGAGTCGCGCGGATCGCTCGTCCGCGATCCCTTCGAGGCGTCCGATGAGCAGCGAGGTACTCATTTCCGCACCAGCGACGTGATTTTTAAAGTCATGGGCAAGGATTCGCAGCATCTCGTCTTTATCCGAAGCCAGTTCGGCGAGATGATCGCGGGCCTCTTTGAGATTGAGGTGCGTGCGCACGCGTGACAGGAGTTCCGCTTTGTTAAATGGCTTGGTGATGTAGTCCATCCCGCCGGATTCCAATGCTTTGACGATGAGGTTTTTGTCGTCAGCAGCGGATAGAAATATAATCGGAATATCACGCCATGCGGGATTTTGGCGGATGCGGTTGCACACCTCGATGCCATCAAGATCGGGCAGGATGATGTCCAAGAGGATGAGGTCAGGGCTGGTGTGCACCATACGGTCCAGCGCTTCCTGCCCGCTCATTGCAGGGACGAGATCATACCCCATGAAGGCGAGGATGACCGCGAGCATTTGGATATTTTCCTCGTGATCGTCGACGACAAGAAGCGTGGGCTTGCGGGATGCGGAATGAGCCATGTGGGAATTGATCATGCACTCTCGGCCTCGCAGCCAAGATTGCGAAGGATTTTTGGGAAATTATCCATCAGCCTGGACATATCTTGAATGGCGAATGTCTCCGCAGCGGTTTTGAGCTCGTCCGCATAGGATTGCAGTGGGGTGATTTTTTGCTGAGTGGACAAAGTTTTGAGCTCGGCTGCAAACACGGCGACTTCGGAAACAACCATGCGAGATCGAAGCAAGTGCCACTGTGAGTCCATGATGGCACGCAGTAAGGCAGCTGCCTCCTCGGATACCGGATTTTCGACCGCCTTGCTGTTTTCACTGCCGTTTTCTACCGGCTTGAGAAATTCCATCATCTCGCCGTAAAGGGACTTGCGGGTGAATGGCTTGCGCAACCATGCATCAAAGCAGCCTCCCGCTCCGTTCACCTGAGCCTCACTGCCCAGACTCCCGGCGGTGATCGCAAGGACAGGCACACCCTGGAATTGTTGATTGCTCTTGATCCGGATCGTGGCTTCGATGCCGTCCATGATTGGCATACGGATGTCCATGAGCACGAGATCGGGGCGGATTTGCTCCATGAGTCGCAGGGCTTCCTCGCCATTCGCAGCGCTGTGCACGGTGTGATGAGTGTCCTGAAAAAGGGCCTCGATGAGTTCGCGGTTGGTGGGGTTATCATCTGCGGCCAGGATGACGGCAGGTTCAAGTTGATTAAAATCAACGACCTCCTCGGTGATATTTTGTTGCTTGCTCCGCCGGCTTGAGACACTGACGTCCGGGAAGGTCACGATGAATGTCGAGCCGGCGCCAAGTTCGCTTTTCACTTGAATGCTTCCTCCCATGATCTTTGCGAAGCGTTTCACAATGCTCAATCCCAGTCCTGTGCCGCGCGTCGATTTATCGGAATCTTCGACCTGACCTTCCTCCGTTTGCACAAATGGCTCGAAGATTCTCTCTTGATCCTCCTGAGAAATCCCGGGGCCTGAGTCTTTAACGGTCACGACCAGATCCCATTTACTGGAGTCCGCCCCGGTGTCGTTACCTGAGATGTAAAGCGAGATCATGCCCGACTCGGTGAACTTTACAGCGTTCCCGAGCAGATTAATGAGGATTTGCCGCACGCGGACGGTGTCGAGAAGCAGAGACTCCGGCAGGTTTTCATCGCAGTTGATATTAAGTTGTATGCCTTTCGCCGTGCATTGCTCGCGGAACATGCGTTCGCAAAAGGCGCTGATCTCCCGGAGGTCGGTCGGCTCCTCGTTGATTTGCATCATGCCGGCCTCAATCTTGGAAAGGTCGAGGATGTCGTTAATGAGCTGTAGCAACGCCTGGCCACCGGCCAGAATCGATTGGGTGTACCGGCGGGTGGTCGGCGTATCCGCTTCTTGCTCCAGCAGCTGACTAAAGCCGATGATGGCATTAAGCGGGGTGCGGATCTCGTGACTCATCATCGCCACAAAAGAGTCTTTTTGTTGCTTCGCTTTTTCCGCGCGTAGAATGCTACCGGCGTAACGTTCAACCCGATTCATTTCTTTAACCACCCGTTGTAACAGGAGCAAAGCAATACCGCCCATTCCAATTGCGAGAATGCCTGTGGCTGTCGAGGTCACTGCGCCCGCCTGCATATCAAAGCCCATTGCATCGCTGCGCTCTGTGATCGATCCCTCTTGTCGCAGGAGGATATCATTAAATTTAGCGCGCATTTCAGTAAGCGTATTTGCATTATTCGATTGAACGAAAAATGCTTCAGCAGCTTCCTTGCCATTGTGATGACGGAGTACCGTTATCTCCGTGGCGTCAGCAATTAAGAGTTCTGTAAGTGGCTCTAACTCATTCCATGCGTCCAGCATCCACTCCTCGAGGCCCTCCGATTTGATCAGGTTGATGGAACGCACGTTGAAATTCCGCCGTGCTTCATCCGAGATCGCCCTCCGCTCCTCGTCGCCGGTGATCATGTAGCTGCGGGTGGCCAGCTCCATTTCGAGCAACGAATTCTGCAACAACCGCCACTCGGCGAGCCGGTGTGCGGCTTCCTGCATCAGCCCCACACTGTTTTGCAAGCGGACCCATGTCAGCCCGTTGAGCACCAGGCTGGTAGCGGCAAGTAGTCCCGCGAAGCCAAGAATCATCACCAGCAGACGGACTTCGTTTCTACGAGCAGTGAGGTTGGCGTTCATTTAATTGGTGACTGGCAAAGTGCAGGACTGCTTGGCTCAGGACACTGCAATTTGCAAGTTATTTCACTCGAAATCTTTCAAAACTCAAAAGTGAACTACGCCCCAAGTATTTGGTGTTCAATACTTTGAAGGCTCACGTTTCACCGTGGCACCATTCCAGCTAGATATTTCGATTAATCATTACCCGATGATTCCTATGAAACCCGCCGATCAACCTGACTTTACCCTCCGTGACCTGCTTGAAGAGCAGGTGCGTGATCTCTATGATGCGGAATCGTCCTACCTCGAATTCATTTTCCGTGTGAGCGATCACTTGGTTTATCCTGAACTCAGGGTCAATGTTGACGATATCGCCATCGCCACCCGGGAAAACGTGGACCGTCTCGTTGAAGTTTGCGAAATCCTCGGTGTGCCTCCGACGGGAGTCGTTTGTGCTGCGATGGAGGGTCTCATTAGTGAGGCCAAAGCGCATACCAAAGAATATGAATCCGGCTCGGTAATGGAAGCCTCCTTTGTCGCCAGTGCGCAACGCATAGTGCATTATGAGATCGCAGGTTTCGGAACAGGCAAGGCATTTGCCAAAAAGCTGGGCCTCACCGACGTGGAAAAGATCTTCAACGAAATGCTTAACCAATCGATCAGTATTGATAAACAGCTGACTAAAACCGCAACCGGATCGTGGTTCAGCGAAGGCATTAATGACCTCGCTGCCACTGGTTCTACGGAATAAGGACTCTCGCAACCACCACACCAAACACACAATTAGAAGTATCATCATGAACAAATTACAATTCAAAGGAAACTGGGAGCAGGTCAAGGGCCGCCTCAAATCCACATACGGCTCACTCACTGATGACGATCTGACTTACGTCGAAGGTAAAGAACAAGAACTCATTGGAAAACTCACAACTAAGCTCGGTAAGAGCGAAGAAGAAGTCAGAAAAATTCTCGAAGACTAAAACCCTAACCAACACCTAATTATGCTACACTACGCCATTACATTTCTCATCGTCGCGATCATTGCCGCTGTCCTCGGATTCGGCGGCATCGCAGGCACCGCTGCCTGGATCGCTCAAATCCTGTTCGTCGTCTTCCTCATCATGGCAGTCATTGCCTTTTTGACGGGACGCCGGGCACCCTAAACTCAACCGTTTTTCTCCATCTATGAAACCACTGCTGATCGTCGGGATCATCATGATAGTGCTGGGCGGAATCGCTCTAGCATATCAAGGGATCTCCTACACCAAGGAGGAAACTGTGTTAGACATTGGCCCTTTGCAAGCCACTGCTGAAACGACCGAACGAGTGCCTATACCGCCACCTGTTGGGTGGGCATTGATAGTAGGCGGAGGACTTGCAGTCACCGGTGCACTGCTCCGGTCCAAAAATGCATGATCTGTCATAGCTGATACTTAAAAGCCTGGGGCCCGCAAAAGGTTCCAGGCTTTTTGATTTTATCGCACTTCTCAAAGTGCTTTCCGAAACTTCAGGCATTGATTAATGCCGAAGGCATCTCAGCTACAGGAGCCGGGGGTTGAGCGTAGCGATATACCCCCGGAACCCTTGCCTCCAGTCTTTGATCCTAAAGGGATCACAGCCACTTCCAGAGTACAAAGAGTGAACATCGGTGGTCATCTTGCTGCCACCCTTATCAGGGTGAGGATAATTTTACGAGCCCATCCGGGCATGCGCGTCAAGTTAAGGGTTTCTTTGGCCCGACGGGCCTAAATTCCATAGCCCAGCTCGCAGGGCTGGGTCCACAAAATTAAGAATTTGCGGGCTGAAAGTCCGCGATCCGGTGCGGCAACCCAACACAATCCTAGAAATCGCGACCTTTCAGGCCGCATTGCTCATTTTGAACAGAAACCCGGCCCTTCGAG
>JBGTCP010000118.1:0-18065 GCA_041748815.1 Chthoniobacterales bacterium | reverse complement strand
TACCCACCACGGACCCGGCAGAGCTTGGCGCCTGGTTTCACCGTGGTGCGAATCAGGGCAGCCTCCCGCTTTATCTTGAAGGTTTTGCCCACACCACCGCCGTGATGCAATCGGCGGCTGCTCTGCAAAGGGTGGCCGCGGAATTCATCGATGACATGGCCCTCGACGGTGTGGTTTATGCCGAGGCACGTTTTGCTCCGTGCTTTCACACCGCAGGAGGCCTCACACAGGATGAAGTGATGGAGGCGGTCCTAGCTGGTCTGGGTCGAGGAGGTGATAAACATGGCATCCACTGGGGCCTTATTGTCTGCGCCATGCGTGACCGCTCGGATTCCCTTGAGGCTGCCAATCTTGCCATCAAATTCCGTGAGAAAGGGGTTGTAGGATTTGACCTTGCAGGCGAGGAAGCTGGCTACCCGCCGAAAAAGCATGCCGAAGCGTTTGCCGCCATCCAGAGGGCGAACTTTTACAGCACCCTCCACGCCGGCGAAGCGTTCGGCCGCGAATCCATCTGGCAGGCGCTTCAATATTGCGGAGCACACCGCCTCGGCCACGCCGCCAGACTCACCGAAGACATGGAGATCGTGGATGGCAATATCCGGTCCATGGGCACGCTCGCTCAATACATTCTTGACCGCCGCATTCCGTTGGAGCTTTGCCTCTCCAGTAATGTGCACACCGGTGCGGTGCCATCCCTGGAATCCCATCCTTTCCGGGCCTACTTCGACCGCGGCTTCCGCGTCACACTCAACACCGATGACCGACTGATGAGCGATACCTCAATGTCAAAGGAATTGGAAATTGCGACCATTCATTTCGATCTCTCACTCAAGGATCTCGAAAAAATAACCCTTAACTCGATTAAGAGCGCTTTTATTGATTTTGATACCCGTCTCAAACTCATCTATCAAGTCATCAAACCCGGCTTCGACACCGTGGGCAAAGCACTTCACAACGAACCGCTTCTTTAATTTTTCTCCCGACATGCAGCTTCATCCCGACCAAAAACTCGCCGGCATTCTTACCCCCCACTTCGCACTGCGTGGCAAAGATGACCTCGGGATCGGCGACATCGGTGCTCTCCGTGAAATGGCTCAGTGGTGCGCCAACCACAAATTCGGCGTTCTCCAAATCCTGCCCATTAACGAAACCGGCGACGACAACAGCCCCTACAATGCAATCAGCTCCGCCGCACTCGAGCCCACCACCATTGAAGCCACTCCGGCCGCCCTCAAAGAAATCACCCCGGAGGCCTATGCGGAGATAACCAGCCGCTACCCGCTCGACGAGATGCGAAGCAGCTCTGTGCGCTATGCGCTGGTTAAAGCCCTCAAGCGCGAATTGCTAGAGGCCGCCTTCATCGTATTTGAAGAAAAAATCGTAAAGGGTTCCGCGCGCGCTCAAAAGTTCGCCGCGTTTTGTGAACGGAATGCAGACTGGCTCAAAGACTACACGCTTTTCCGTTTGCTTATGGAGAAGGAAGGCACTGAGCAGTGGGACCTCTGGCCCGCAGACCGCCAGACCGCCATCTCCTCCTCCGCATGGCTGGACACCCACTCGCCGAATGAACGGGCACCGCTCGCGCGACGCATGCAATTTTTTGCCTACGTTCAATGGATCGCCTATTCCCAGTGGAAGGACCTCAAAAAATACTGCGATAAACTTGGCGTCGCTCTCATGGGGGACATCCCCATAGGTGTCAGCTATTACAGCTCCGATGTGTTTTCACGTCCCGAAGTTTTCGACCTTAGCTGGTCCTGTGGTGCTCCGCCTGAACACGCATTCACGGGCGATCCATTCACCGCAAAGTGGGGTCAAAACTGGGGCGTACCACTTTATCGATGGGATGTTCTTGAACGCGAGAACTACGCATGGTGGCGGCGGCGAGTTCAGCTCGTTGCTGGAGTGTTTCACCTTTCCCGCGTCGACCACATTCTCGGATTCTACCGCATCTATGCCTTCCCGTGGCGCCCGAATCTCAATGCCGAATTTCTTAATCTCGATGAAACTGCTGTTCGCGAGCGCACCGGTGGCAGACTCCCCGGCTTCATCCCGCACGATGACAATTCCCGCGAAAATGCCGAACAAAACCGCCACGGTGGAGAGCGTATTTTATCAGCCCTGCTGGAGGAAGTGGGCGCCCACAGGCTTATCGGCGAGGACCTGGGAGTTGTGCCTGAGTATGTGCGCCCCAGCCTCGCACATCTAGGCATCGCCGGTTTTAAAGTTCCGCAGTGGGAAAAAGGATGGGACGGACGGCTCATCCCCGGCGCAAGCTATCAACGACTTTCCATTGCAACTTACGCCACCCACGATCACCCCCCCCTTCGTACCGTCTGGGAGCAATGGAGTGAAACGCTTAATCTTGCCGCGGAAGGCAACGCTGAGGCTGCGAAGAAGGTGGACGGCATCCGCTACGAAATGCATGAGCTGATGAAATACGCCGGCATCCAGGGCGAGCCCGTTCCGCAACCATTTACCGATGCCATTCGCGAAGCTCTGCTGGAAGCCTTGTTTGCAGGCAATGCATGGCTGGCGGTTCCCATGATCACTGATGTTTTCGGACTCACCGACCGCTTTAACGTCCCCGGCGCCGTTGCGGAATCCAACTGGAGTCACCGGATCCATCTGGCCGTCGCTGAATGGCAAAAGGATCCCGAAATGAAGCAGCGGATGAAACGTCTGAGAAATATTCTTCAAAGAACCGGGCGCGCGGAATGATTGCAGGGCCTGGGCATTTGCTCATTGCAGGATGTGGCTATGTCGGCACGTCGCTGGCCCGGATTGCCCTTGAGCACAGCTGGAAAGTCACTGCCTGGACGTTCTCATCGGAATCTGCACGCGGGCTTGAAGCAGCTCAAATTCCTGCCACCATTTGCGATCTTTCCGATGCAACCTCTGTGAACGCCGCAGCTGCGGACATGGAGACGCCGACGGCAGTCGTTCACTGTGCCAGCAGTGGCCGCGGTGGTGCCGACGCATACCGGGCGGTTTACTTTAACGGCATGCGAAACCTCATCGCACGTTTTCCGCATTCCCACCTCATTTTCACCAGTAGCACTTCTGTGTATGCTCAGACTGATGGCAGTGAAGTAGTGGAATCCTCGGAAGCCAACCCACCCCGCGAGACCGGGAACTGGCTGCGACAGGCCGAGGACGAAACCCTCGATTCGAGGGGCACCGTGGTGCGCCTCGCCGGCATCTACGGCCCCGGCCGCTCGGTCCTTCTCAAACGCCTCATTTCAGACGCAGCAACTCTCGACGGTGATGGCTCCAAGTTCGTAAACCAGATCCACCGCGACGACGCCGCGAGGGCACTCTGGCATGTGGCTGCTCATGGTTTGAAGGGCGAGATTTTCAATGCAGCTGATTCAGCTCCGATGTCTCAACTGGAGATCTATGAGACCTTGTGTGCCGCCATGCAAAAGCCGCTCCCGCCTTCCGCCCCACCCGATCTCAATCGCAAACGGGGATGGACCAATAAACGGGTCAGCAACGCAAAACTCATCCAAACCGGCTGGCAACCCGGCTTCCCCCGGTTTGTCGATTGGGCTCAGTCGCAACTCATCGAATCCGGCGCCAAGGCGGCAGCGAGCCGTCACTGAGTCCGCACAGGCAGCGCTGCCAAAGTCCGAAACGTAGCAGCAGCCCTCCATTGAACGCCGGTTTCAAAGTACTCCAGACCCGGGAATCTTTGAAAGAGCCCCCTCCACCCTGCAGCCGCCACCTCACTGCCAAGAGCGATGCCGGGACAGGTGTGCGGGCCATGACCGAATGCGGCATTTCGTTTGCCCGCACGCGTTACGATAAACTCATCGGGATCCACAAAAATCTCAGGGTCCCGGTTGGCGGCACCGAGCAAAAAGGTAACGCCTTCTCCGGCCTGCACTGCCTTGTCACGAATTCGTATTTCCTCCACGGCATGACGCGTGATTTGCTGAACGGGAGATTCAAAGCGCAAAACCTCATCCACAGCCCGGCGGAAGCCGTCATCATTCTGCAGGCACCACTGCAATTGCGCCGGGTGCCGCAGGAATGTAATCACCCCATTCGCCAACGCGCCTGTCACAGAGTCCTGCGCTGCCTGAAGCAACAGAATGCAAACCGGCACTAGCTGAGCATCTTCCAGCAAGCCGTCGGTCTCCAATTGGAGGACACGCATCGGCATGGGAGCGCCGTCATTTCCCCTGCGGCAATCCTTCAGCACCTGCGAAAGATGCAGCTCCAATTGCAGAATGGATTGATTGGCTGCACGGATTCGATCCGGTTGAAAAACGTTGCCGATGGCCAAGCCAATGGACTGAAGCCAACCACTCAACGTGCGCACATCGACATGTTGCAATCCGAACAACCGCCTCCCTATTTCCACCGGCAACACACTTGTGAAACTTTGCACCACATCAATCCATTCACGGGAAATTCCGCTCTGATCCAATGTGTGCTCCACCGCACCAGCAATGAGGGGGCGGGCAGCCGCAGTCATCGATTCATCCAGGATGCGGTTCACCGGACGACGCACCTTTGCATGGTTGGGCGGATCTTTAAATAGCGGCCACGTGCGGAGCACGGATGCGTAGGCGAGGAAATCCGGATCTACGCTCTCGATGGGCCGGTTCCATAGCGCATCCTTGTGCACCTCCCGTCGGAGCTTCGAATTCTTGAGCCCGCTCTCCACATCGTCCCAGCGTGTCACCAGGTAACGTGGAACTTTACCGCTGTCAGGCAGGCGGTGCACGGGATCATATTGCCGATACCATCGATAGATCGGATAGGGATCCCGACGCAAAGCCTCATCATTCAAATTCAACGGACCAGGACATGATGGCACTGCGGACTCAGTCATGAGCATGAGAATGGCTTGAAAAAATGTTCTTAAACTTTCGTGAAAGCTTTTTCAGCCCACGGGGTCGGGATTTTAACTCATGGAGTTCAGCTTTAAGTGCCTCGATTTTTTGATTTTTAATTTCTTCTTTTGCCTCCCACTTTTTCCCGCTCGCATCCAGAGCTTCAGAGAGTGCGTTCGCATGAGCCAGGGCGTAGGAAGGCGTGTGGGCAGAGCGAATGCCAGCCCAAAGCTCAGGCATTGGTGTTGTTAAAGGCGGCACCGGCAAGCGCAGCGGCGTCTTCAGCGTTTTCTGGAGATCCCCGATCGGCAATTTTGAAAGGTAAAGCTGAAACCGTAAAAAATCGAATGCCTCGGAGGTTGGGTTAAAATCCGGAATGCTATGCAAACGCGCCTCTGCATACAGTTCTTCCAAATGATCGAGCGCTTTCTCCAAAGTGGCCTCAGCGCGGATCCTCGCCGTCACCTTAGCAGCATCTTCCGCATCATATCCCCGCAGTTGTTCCATGATGTGCGTGACAGTGACTTCGAACGTCATTGACATGTAGCCAAAATTTCTCAGCCGCTCTCGTTCATAATTTGCGGTAGTGATCAATTCGCCCGCATTAAAATACTCAACAGGGATTACGGCACATCCGCTCGCCAGTGCTTCGATCGCACTGCGACCCTTGGCAAACACAACATCATACATAGGCAGTAACTGCTCAGGGTGCGCAGTCAGGTTGCCAAGAGACGTTCCACAAAAATCCAATTGAATACCGAGTGTCTCACAGGTGGTTTTAACTACCAGCGTGACCGGATGCTCCGGGGTGAGGTAGTTAGAGAACAACAATGCCCGCTGTGGTTGCGGGCTTAGATTGCGCACGGTCTGAAACAGCTGCAGATTCGCAAAGTTCAGGAGCAGCCTGACCCGGTCCTCGGGGATGCGCTCATCTTCGATAAGTCTCCGCTTACAAGTAATGTCCACGGCCACCCAGGCGAAGACGTTGGGCAACCGGCATGGTGCTTCCTGCCATGCTTCCGGCCCGTGACAAAAAGAAACCACAGGAGTGCGTGGAAAAAACATCGCAGCGAGAGTGGACTCCACCGCATGCTGGCCGTGAATCACATCCGGGGCAATTGTCAGCGTGCGCAGATCATCGGTAACGGTCACCCTGGCAGCCTGCAATTCTTCAGCAACCGCCCCTGATTGCAGTGAAAAGGCTACCACCTCATGCCCCCGCTGGAGCAACCCCATAGCCACATCCCTTACGTAAAGCTCAGTCCCCGCGCGGGACTCCAGGGTATTATTTGTAAACAGTATTCGCATGCAGCAATGGGTCGGCCACTATCAAGCACCTGCCCACTCGTAAATCGCCTGGCTCAGCGGTTGGATGTGATCTCTAAAAGTGATCAGAGTCTGGTAGTGGCCGGCTTCAACCTGCTTGCGTCCGTAGGTTTCGTAAAACGGTGGCTCCTCATGGTCCCAGGATAAACCTGCGTCAGCATCGGCAGTCACCAGGATTTCCACACTGAACGCATCCTCACCGTATCGCTCAATGACGCGTTCAACCTCACTTGCCATCTCAGGATAGGTCTCTATGGCTGCCCATCTTTTTCTCTCAAACTGAGCAGGTTCGAGCCGGATCATCTCCGATCCCGGAGACATCTCCGGCATCTGCATGGAGTCCAGAGCAAACTCCAGATTCCTGATCATGCGTCCGCGTGAAGCAAGTTTTCTGACAGCAGCATTGATGATGACGCGGCAAACATCGTGAGTTGTGCTGAAGCCCTCGCACATGTCGCCGGCAACCACTTCGATACCTTCTGCCTCCCACTCGTTAGCAAGACCTGAAGCCAATTCGATGAATGGCCCGGCATCCCCAGCTTCCATTAACTGATAAAAGGCCCGGTCTGTATAAGCTCCTTTCAACGATCCCAATTTGCCGCCTGCATCAAGAACAAGCTCCCCGGTCGATGGGAAACGGGAAAGACGGTTCGGCCCCGACCCGTCAGTGATCACACTAACCAAGGGTTTCTTATGCAGCATCCAGCCATAGACACGCAGCTCGTGCCCGGGATGCCCGATGCAAAGAGCACATTTTTCAATTTCATTTTTATTCATAAGCTCGTGGTTGGCCGACACTGAAACAGAAGAGCCACGGAGGACTCCTTCGCGAGAATATGACCATCTGGCCGGAAAAATCCGATTTCTGCCACGATGAATACGGATTCACTTACAAAACATCAACCATCCGTTTACTGCACGCGCCCCCGAAGAAGGCGACGGGCAATCCGTAGGATCCATGGCCGCATCAGCTCCCCGCGCTGGCGCGACAGAGCCTGGCTGTTCCTGTGCTGAGCAGTTTTCAGTTCCTTGATCTCATCCTTCAGTATCTGAACTCTATCACGGAGCCCGGGGATATAGCCGAGACCTTCACCACCCAGTGAGCGATCTAATTGACGGGAGAGAAAAAAATCTGTCTGCCAGGTTTGCACCACTGCTGCGCAGAGTTGCGGGTTGAGCTGAATTTCAAATCTCTCAGGGTCCTCAAAAAAGCGTTGCCAGTTTTCCGGAGTGTGAGTGCGTTCCCAGTGTTCACGCGCCATTTTTCCCTGCTCCACACACCAGTGCGCATCGATGTTACGGATGGTGGTCACAAGGTCATCCGGATGAAACCACGTTATAGCACCTGGATAGAGCATGTAACTGCGACGCATACTGCTTCCGGTGTATTTTCCATGCCACAGCATTGGCACGCCTGACGCCATGCATTCCACCGAAGTGCGTGCTCCTGCAAGGGGAAAGCTGTTCAACATGACATCCACGCCCAATGAGTCCAGTGCATGGGCCAGTGAAGCGCATGTCCCCACTGCTTGAAATCGATGAACATCCACCCCGGCCGATTTGAGGCCATTATGAATTTTATCCAGTTCCAAAGGTGACAACTTGCCAATATGAATGTGTTTCCCTGTAGTATGTTTCAGCAGCAGGGAAATCACGCTGACATAATCATACCCGCGCGAATTCTGTTCAAACAGCTTCGCGGCCGAGACACACATGCCTGTAGTGACAGTCCCATTCTTCAAAAATTCTTTACGCAACAAAGGCGGGTCTTCGCAGGTCAACGGTAGATAATGATTCGGCAAACCCAAGCCATGCCTGGTGAACGCGGAAGTGCGCTCGGTGAGTTCAATGATCCGCGCCTTCTTCAAATACAAGCCCACGGTGGGCAAATAATCCGCATGGTGAAACATCCAGATCCCTGCACCAGTGAGGCTGGCAAGTGCCACTGCCAGCACGACGGATTCCACATCGTCCGGGTGGTGGATAAGATGAATGCGGGCTGGCGGGTCAGGAAGACAGTTTTCGATGGCTGATTGAATGCGCTGCGTAGGAGAATCGCCCGAAGCGTGGACAACGTTATTCTCAGTCAGCCCTGTACGCTCCAATACACTTGGAGGCACTGTGTCGTGATCTGGAGCCGGATTGGGGATGCACACACGCACCGTCACACCGGGACAAGCTCTCACGAGGTCTCCGATTAGTGCGGTGTGACCTCCCTCTGCAAATAGCCGTGTCACAATCACGAGCTCACCGGAAGCTCCATCCGGTTTGCCGGCATACTGGCCAGCGATCCGCACGCCACAAGCTTCGAGCAGAAAATCCATCTCCTCCATACCGGCCGGGAGGTGACCGGTGCCGCGCGAGCTGATAAGCTCCACTGCGGTCGCTTGTAGGCTGCTCAACAGCCCGTCCAGATCTCCGGCACGAAATTGTGCCCAGCCTGCATCGATCCTGTTCAGGTATCCTTTCATTATTTCCGGCCCAGCGCCTCTTTGAGCGAATGAACCACACGTTGGACATCATCATCACGCATGAGCGGATGCAAAGGAAGACTCAGGATGGATGAGGAAAGACGTGAAGCCAGGGGAAAATCAGTGCTTCCAAACTGCTCGCCATAAGCTCCGGTGCGGTGTGGCGGGACCGGATAATGAACCGCGGTTTCGTTCCCGGCGCTGAGCATTATTTCCCGTACCGCATCCCGGTCGTTAACCAGGACGGTGAAAAGATGCCATGCATGTTTGACATGTGGTGCGTGCGCGGGAACTCCCACTCCTTTGACCCCGGTCAACCGGTCAAGGTAGAGTGCAGCCAGCTGCTGAAGCCGCTCCTGTCGCACATCGAGATGCCGCAGTTTGATTCTTAGCACCGCTGCGTGCAATTCCTCCATGCGTGAGTTTTCTCCGCGCAGGTCATGAACTCCCGGCCGTTGCATTCCATAGTTTCGCAAAAGTTTCACTCGATGAATAAGATCCGCATCTTTTGAAACGACCGCGCCAGCATCGCCCAGAGCTCCCAGATTTTTGGTAGGATAAAAACTCAGTGCCGCGCCATCAGCCATGCATGCGCTGCGGCTGCCTCTCCACTCCGCGCTCAGGGATTGAGCCGCATCCACCAAGAGCAGCAAACCGTGTTTGTCAGAATACTCCTGCAAAGCATCCAGATCGCAGGGCTGGCCATACAAATGAGTGGTGAGAATGGCCCGGGTTCCCGCAGGCGGAGGTTCCGGCAATGCCAGGGGATCGAGATTACGAGTCTCTTCATCGGGCTCGACGGGCAGCAACTCTGCGCCTACCGCACTCACCGCCAGCCAGGTTGCTATATAAGTGTTTGAGGCTACGATCACAGTATCACCAGCTCCGATTCCGCTCGCCTGCAACAACAAACGCAGCGCAGCCAGTCCGCTCGCGACTCCTGCCACGTGCAGTCCGCCGTGGTAATCGCCCAGCTCCGATTCCAGGGATGCCAGTTCCGGTCCCAGAAGCAAATGTCCGCTGTCCAGCACACGGGCGACCGCTTCATCGATCTCTCCGCGGATCGCAGCGATCTCAGATTTTAGATCTCGAAACAACATCGGGTGGGATTACTCCTTTAAAAAATAGTTCGGGCTCGCGGATGTAATTTTCCTCAAAAAATTCCACCGAAGACAATACCAGTGTGATTGTGTTCTCCGCATAATCGCGCAGATCGACCCACCAGTCGGGCGGAATGATGGCTCCGGTTCCTGGTTCATCGAGATGAAAAATCACTTCCTGCCCGATGGCATCGATAAGCCGCAGAGTAACGCTACCTTGCAATGCCATCAGCAGCTCAGTGCCTTCACGATGCGAATGCCCGCCGCGCCTTGCTCCTTCAGGAATCCCGCAAACAAAATACGCCCGGCGCAGCTCGAATGGCAATGGCAGATCCGCTTGCGCAAAAAACAAGATGCCCAAATCATGCGTAGAACGAGGCAACGCTATCAACTGTGGTTCCATAAGATGCATTTGATTCAGACCTTCCACTCCCAGCTGCGAATGGCCACGCCCCGTGCACCAAGACGTTCTTTGTGCCAGAATAGCGATGGCTGCAACTCCCCGGTAGCAGGATCATACGACGTGCCGAAGTCCCAGACCGGGCAGATTTTTCCAAGGACTTCCATGGAAAATAAATCCAAACGCATGGAAAAATCATCCCCCCGGTTTTCTTCAGATCGAAAAGATGTTTGAAGTCGTGCAACTTGATCCAAGATAAAAACCATTTGTCCGCCGACTAGCTGTCCGCTGCTTCTCCCTACTAGAAATCGAATATTTGCCGGGAATGCGGATTTCAACCGGCGTATCTCCGGCAGCGAATGAACGGGCCTGCTTCCGAACCGCCGCATCATAAAATTTTCCAGCATGGGCCAGATTTCATCCACCTCATCAGTCTCGCTGAAATCCACTGGATACCTGCGTTCACTGTAGCGAAGTTTCTTACACTGACTGCGTGGGAACAATTCAGGAATGCCAGCGCCGGTCACTCTCAGGACAGAAGTGAGCCGCATCCCTGCAGATTGCGCTCCTCGCTCTTTTAATAAATACTCCACTTCATCACCCTCGATTTGCTGATAAGGCGTGGGCATGTTGGTGAGAATTAATTGATCAAATCCCGCCTCCCGCATGTAATCCGCGAGCAGATCCAACATCGACGAAATCTCCTCCATGCCTGCACTGCGGGACAACATAAGTCCACCGAAGGGCAGACCTCCATGGCTTCTCAGGTTGCTCCCATCCTCGTTTGCCGGCAACGCTCCAATCACCTCCCCATTGTCCGTTAAAAACATCAATGAATGATCGCGGATTCGCTCGCCATAATAATCGAGATAATCACGCAAGAACCAGAAAAGTCCGTTCCGTGCTTGTCGGACGAAGCTGTCCCACAAAAATTGATCGCCCGCCTGATACCTGCAAATCCTTAAATCCTGGCCCATGAGCGTGCGGTCATTTACGACGAAATTCTTTTTTATCCACTGCGGGCACACCGGCCACCAGGCGGTAAGCGGGCACGTCTTTGAGCACCACCGAACCGCCAGCCACATAACTCCCTTCGCCGATAGTGACTTTCTCAAGCACAGTTGCCCCTATCCCCACCACGCAGCCGGAAGTCAAATGCACGCTGGAGGCGATGGATGCCGACGGACTCACGATCACATGGTCTTCCAATACACAGTCGTGGCCGATGGAGGCTGCACGGTTAATGTAAGTAAAACGTCCAACCTCCGTTTCAGGCCCAACCACCGAGCCTGCTCCCACAAAGACCCCCTCGGCCAGGCGGGACATCGGAGAGACCACCGCACTCGCATGCTGCAACGGGCGGAACTCCAACCCGTAACGTGTCTTCACCTCCTGAATGAGCGGCTCCAGCTTCGGCCCACGAAATCCTGCAACCGGAACCTCGCCATCAACAGCCACGTAGTTCTCCAGCCAATCAACCTGCACCGTGTGATCGATACCGGCCCGGCTCAACCACGCGTGATAGTTTGCAAGGCGGTCTTCGAAAGCATCACCCTCCGCTCTGGGTGGCTCCTCCATGTTTCGCACGACGCGGGAAACTATTCCTCCAATCGAGTGAATCGCATCCGCATAACACCCAAAAAGCTGATGAGTTCCAAACAGCACATAAGGTTGTAGGGAATGTTTTTTCACTCCATCGGCTCCCTGCCATATGCTCCGCGACCTGGAAGCAATCCCAACCTCCTCCGTAACTCCGCTGGATGCATAACCCGACGACCGAGGAGCGCTGCAAGACTGTGCACGCGTTCCAAAAGCTCCCGGTTTGTCGCCAGCTTTTTCCGTTCATCATCGAAATAAAGATTATCTTCAAGGCCTACACGCACCCCGCCGCCGCTGGCCAAAGCAAGTGCATTCGCAGGGAGTTGTGCGGATCCCAGACCGCCCGCCGCCCACTGTGCCCCGGGGGGCATCAGCGCAAGCAACTGGCCCAGGGATGCGGGGTCGCATTGCGCTGAAGCAAGATTTCCGAGCAACAAATTCACATAGCAAGGATCCTGTAGTTCGCCGCGCTGCCGCAGATATTTGATGACATTGAGCATCCCGGTATCAAAAACTTCCAGCTCGGGTAAAATGCCCCGCTTGAGCATTTCGCGGGCAAGACCTGCCACGGTGGAAGGTTCATTGATACTGGCCTGGCGGGGAAAGTTTAGCGATGCCAGGGTTAAAGATGCCATATCCGGTTTGGAATCGCCTGTGAGCTGCAATGGAGCGATCCGCGCCGAAAATTCCGGGGTTTTTCTCCCGCTGCATGAGACACAGACAATCAATTCCGGATTCAATTTCCGCACCCCCGCGATGAGTTCACCATACAAATCCGGACTCAGAGTTGCGTCTTCCGATTCATCGCGCACATGCAAGTGCACCATTGTGATTCCCATGGCATCCGCGCGTGCCACTTCCTCAAGAATAGCATTCAATGACAAAGGCACATGCGGTGAATCCGTCGAGCGCGGGACCATTCCCGTCGGTGCAAAATTTAAAATATAGTCATCCCTCGACATGGTAAAATTGATTAGTTTAAAGACAAGTCTTCTGCAAGCGATTCATTAAGCGCAGGGAATTCCAATGAAAGAGGTTCGACTACTAATTTTCGTCCAACAGGACAGTCCGTATGCGCTGCATTTGTTCAGTGCGATTACCAGCCATCGCGGCATCAAAGTAGTTGGGATTGTGAGTTGTGGGAAGCAAGTAACGGTGGCCGGTCGTTTGAAAATCGCGGCCCGCATGAAATTGCAACGCATGATGGACCCCACCCTGCCTGACATGCCCCTTTTCCCGCGCTTCGAAACTCCGCCGCAAATCGCAGCCCGCCATGATGCGCATCACAGGAATCTAGTGGATGGTGATTTGAAAAATCCGGATCTATTGCGATCCATCGAGGGCTTCAATGCGACACACCTGATCAATCTCTACACGCTTCAAAAATTCCCTCCCACATTCCTGGGCCGCGTGGAGGGTGCCATCAATTACCACAACGGCCTCCTTCCATGGTATCGCGGCCTCAAGGCAACCCATTGGTCGCTCTACCGTCGTGAACCGGAAAGCGGATTCACCTGGCATTTCATGGATGAGAACTTCGACACCGGGAACATCCTGCTTTCAGACACCGTTGGCATCGGTCAATCCGACGGAGTCGCCTCATTGGAATGGAAAAAAACCTGCCTTGCTGTGGAGCAGATCCCGCAGCTTATGCGATTGCTTTCAGAGACCGCACCCGGATCTGCGCAACCCTCCGGCGGCATGTATTTCAGCCGGGCTGACTATCAGGAAATCACTCATATTCCTGATACCTCCCTGTTTTCCTCGGACGAGCTTCGCTGGCGGCAGCGCTGTTTCACACGGGTTTTACTGGGGCACAAGGGGCTTGCCATTCCAGTAACGCGATTCGCAAAAAGTGATAATCCCAAGGCCATGTTTCGTTTTCAATGCAAGGGCGGCAACTGGCTCACTGCGGATCGATGCGATTTCCTGCCGCCCGCCATTTTCAACTGGAGAAAGTAAAGTTCACTTTTTCAAAGCATTCCGGAGGAACGGTGCAATGCGGCTTGTTTTCGACATTGCAACCGTTTCAGGAGTTCCTTCGACGACCACTTCGCCACCGTGAATGCCAGCCTCGGGACCGATATCAATCACCCAGTCGCCTTCCGCGATCACAGTGAGATTATGCTCGACGACTATCACGCTGTTGCCTTCATCCACCAATCGATGCAGCACTCCGAGCAGTTGCTCCACGTCTGCCATGTGCAGTCCAATCGTGGGTTCCTCCAACAGATACACCGTGGTATCCGGTGTGCGTGACTGACGGAACATTGCCGTCGCCGCACGCCCTACCCCGCGCTTAAGCTGGGTCACCAGCTTGAGTCGTTGCGCCTCACCGCCACTGAGTGTCGGACTCGGCTGGCCCAGTTTCAGATATCCCAATCCGGTCTCAGCAAGCAGCGATAACGGACGGTGAATCTTCTGGTTCGACTCAAAAAACGCCGTGGCCTGATCAATCGTCATGTCCATCACATCCCCGATGGATTTGCCATTGTAGTGAACCTCGAGCGTTTGCGGATTGTAACGCATACCGCCACAGTCATGGCAGGGCATGTAACTGGTCGGCAGAAAGCTCATCTCCAATTTAATCACTCCCTGACCCGCGCAGGTATCGCAGCGTCCGCCCTCGGTATTGAATGAAAACCGGCTTGCGCTGTAGCCACGCATTCGCGCAGCGGGCAGACCGGCATAGAGTTTGCGGATCTCATCAAAAACCTTGATATAGGTAGCGGGAGTTGAACGTGAAGTTTTGCCGATAGGCGACTGATCCACTTCATAAACCGCCTCAATGCGCTCGGCTCCTTCGATGGATTTGTAAGGCTGATTTTCTGAAATTTTGCCGCGCCGTTTCCGCTTTGCCTCCGAAAGCGCAGGCATCAGGGAGCCGCGCATCAGGGAAGATTTACCCGATCCTGAAATGCCTGTCAGCACGACCAAACGCCCGAGCGGGAATGCCACATTCACGTCCTTCAAATTGTTCGCCGATGCGCCATGGATCGTGATCCACGCGGTGTCGTCCTGTTGGCAACTGCGACGCTCGGGACGCAACGCGCGATAGGCCGGACCATTCAAATGCAGCGCCGTGGCCGAAGTCGGGTGCGCAAGCACTTCCTTCAAACTGCCCTGCGCCACAATGCTGCCGCCATGGATGCCGGCACCAGGCCCCAGATCGATAATACGATCCGCCCGCCGCATCGTCTCCTCATCATGCTCGACGATGAGAAGCGAGTTGCCTTTGGATTTCAGCAACTCCAACGTATCGAGCAACGCAACATTATCACGCGGATGCAGACCAATCGTCGGCTCATCCAAAACGTAGAGCACGCCGCGCAAATTTGACCCGAGCTGTGCCGCGAGCCGGATGCGTTGCGATTCACCACCGCTGAGTGTTTTCGCAGAGCGGCCGAGCGCCAAATAATCCAACCCGACTTTCCGCATGAATTCCAAGCGTTGAAGAATCTCTGGCACAATGCTCGTAGCCACCGCTTTGCGCGGACCCTCGATGTGCAATCCCGCCAAAAGCTCACCAGCCTCCGCGATTGAAGCTGAGGTAAATTTATCCATGCTCAAACCGGCGAGAAACACGTTGCGCGCAACTGCATTCAGCCGCGAACCATTGCAGGACGGGCATGCAGTGAGTTCGCCATCCTCTGCGCTCTCGTGCGCTTTTTCCTCCATTAACTCCGCTTCCAAAATGGACTCCGCTTTTTCCGTCGACGGCGTGTAGTTCAGAATCTCACCGAATCCACGGCAGTCCTGACACGCGCCATGCGGTGAGTTGAATGAAAACAAACGCGGATCCAACTCTTCAAATGCAGTCCCGCAGCCAGGGCAGGTCATCTCGGTACTCAGCACGTGAAAATGCTTTTTCGGATCCAGCAGCCGCGCAGTACCCTTGCCGATATCCAGTGCCCGCCGGGTGATTTTTTCCACCTCAGGCATTTCCGTTTGCGCCGTGATCTCGCCCACCAACACATCAATGGTGTGCTCCTTAAACCGCTCCAGCTTCTGAAAACCAGCCACCGGTTTCAGCATTCCATCGACGAGCAACGTTTCAAAATCATTACGGAATGCCCAGTCCGCCACGTCCGTGTGAAATCCCTTCCGCGCCTTCACCAGCGGGGCAAAAATTCTCACCACGCCGCCTTTGGTCAGCGACTGTGCCTTTGCCGAGATCGCGGTAACACTTTGTTTTTCAACCGGCAGTTCGCAATCCGGACAATGCTGCGTGCCGAGCTTCGCAAAAAGTAGTCGCAGAAAATGGTAAATTTCCGTGACGGTCGCGACTGTGGATTTGCCGCCACCGCGCGTCACACGTTGCTCGATGGCAACGGTCGGCGGGAGACCATCGATATGATCCACATCCGGTTTTTCCATCTGCTCGACAAACTGCCGCGCATACGGCGACATGCTATCCAGGAAACGCCGTTGCCCTTCCGAGAACAGGATATCAAATGCGAGTGTCGATTTTCCCGAGCCGCTCAGCCCGGTCACAATCACCATTTCATCGCGCGGAATCGACAGCGTGAGATTTTTTAAGTTGTGTTCGCGCGCACCATGGATGTGGATCGAATTATCACGCGGCTGGCGCAAAGGCCCCGACTCCGCAACGCGCAGTGATGGGATATCCGGCATTTCGTAGACCAGCTTGCGTGCCTTTCCGCGGGCTGGCTTTTCAGCGGGCATCACCTCGCGCAGATAATGCGCTGTCCACGATGTGGGATGTTTCGCAACCTCCTCAGGAGTGCCTTGCACGGTGAGTTCACCGCCACCAATGCCAGCCTCGGGCCCGAGATCGATCACGTGATCGGCGCATTTAATCACCTCCATATTGTGCTCAATGACGACCAGTGTGTTGCCGCGTTGCACCAGCCTCGCGAGCACTTTCACGAGCATCGCAATGTCATCAAAATGCAGACCCGTGGTGGGTTCATCAAAAATCAAAAGTGCATGCGATTTTTTCTGACCCACCAGATGCCCGACCAGTTTCAAGCGCTGCGACTCCCCACCCGAGAGAGTGTTCACAGGCTGCCCGAGCTTCAAATACCCAAGCCCCACATCCACCAGCGTCTCCAATGGACCAGCGATGGAACCGCCATCTTTGAGCTTTTCAAAAAAACCAATTGCCTCGGTGACCGTCAGTTCCAGGACATCGTGGATCGATTTTCCGTCCACCATGATGCGCAGGATATTCGGCCGATACCGCTTGCCGTCACATTCAGGACAACGAATGAACACGTCACTGAGGAATTGCATTTCAATGCGCTCATATCCCGTGCCGCCACAGCGCTCACAACGACCCGCACCTGAGTTGAAAGAAAACGACCCCGCCGTGAGTTCTTGCGCCCTCGACTCAGGTAACCCTGCAAACAAAGTCCGGATCACATCAAAAACGCCAATGTAAACCGCAGGCGTCGAGCGCGGCGTGCGAGCCAGTGGCGATTGATCGACCAGCACGACCTCGTCCACATGCTCCAGCCCGGTGATGCCCTTGCACTTGCCCGGCTCATCGTCCGTGGATTGTCCAAAAAAGCGAAGCGCATTGGCTGCCAGCACATCATTCACCAGCGTGCTCTTGCCGGACCCCGAGACACCTGTCACCACCGTAAAGACTCCGACAGGTATCTTGACATCAACCTTTTTGAGATTGTTCTCCGTCGCACATTTGATGTGAATGTGCTCCTGCGATTTGCGCCGCGATTTCGGGAGCGGAATGGATTTGCTGCCGTTCAAATAATCCGCTGTGAGTGACCCTTTCACTTTCACCGCGTCCGTCAGTGTTCCCGAGAAAACCAAATCTCCGCCGTCCTCGCCACGTCCCGGTCCTAGGTCGATCAGATTGTCCGCCGCGCGAATGACTGCCTCCTCATGCTCGACGACGAGGAGAGTATTACCCTTGTCTCGCAGACTTTTCATCACTTCGATGAGTTGTCCGATATCCCTCGGATGCAGTCCAATGCTTGGTTCATCGAGCACAAACAAGCTGTTCACCAGCGATGCACCCAGACACGAAGTCAAATTCACCCGCTCGATTTCACCACCGGAAAGCGTGCGCGCACTCCGGTTCAGAGTCAGATAACCCAACCCCACTTGCACAAGATATCCCAGCCTGGCAGCGATTTCGCGGCACAGCATCTCGGTCGTGGCATCCTCATGGTGCTTCTCCTTGAGCGCAGTGAGGACGGTGTAACCTTTGGCCACTGCGAGTTGGTTCACTTGCGGCATAGTGAGCCAACCACCCTCGCAATCCTCGATCTTATAATTCAGCGTCTCCGGCTGGTAGCGCCCGCCTTTGCAGTCCGGGCAATCGGTGTATGACCGGTAG
>JBGTCP010000117.1:0-2349 GCA_041748815.1 Chthoniobacterales bacterium | reverse complement strand
GGTTTGTCCTGAGCAGAGGAACTCACAACAAACGTGAATACAACCGCTAGAAAAGAAATTGTGAGGGTATCGAGTTGCTTCATTACCTATTAATACGACGTCTTAATATTCGCCTGCAAGAAAAAAGCTGGCTCACAACGTAATTTTTAAAGAAGGGATGGATGGGCAGCGTGGAACGTCCCTATCCCGGACGGCTCAGGCTTTTTGTTCTTTTCTCCATTCCCGCAAAGCACTATCGCTTGGTCATCGAATGAGACGAGATTCTATGCCTTTGTTGATCCTGCTGCTGTTGCTCCCGTGCTTTCAGGCGCTGCGTGCGCAGGATGTCACCGGCTATGGGAGAGATCACCCTGATTGGCAAACTGCTATGGGACTTTGGAGAGAGTTTTGTGATGAATTTTGTGATCGCTTCTATCGTGAAATTCACTCGCGCGAGCTCAATGACTCACTTGTAAATCTAGATCCTTCAGAGTTTGGCGCACGTTTCCGCGGGTTGCAGTCTTCAGCCGGCGACCCTTCTATGGAAGATACAGTTGCGGGATGGAGCGGACATGCACGGATGTCGCCCTATGAGGTACTGGAGTATGCAATACCAGCCGTAGCGCAAAAGCAGGATCCATTTAGTGGATACATTTCATCACGCGACAGCCGCATCATTGAGGAATTGCGACTTGCTCCGCGAGGTAATGTGGGAATGACACTTGAACGCAACGGGGAAAACGAGCTCGTCTGTTATCCCTACCCGTCTGGTGCCGCCGAGCAGGCAGGCCTCAGGTTTGGAGATGTTCTGCTCGCCGTCGATGGCGAGCCAATGCAAGGTGCCAGCCACTGGGAGGCGGCTCTTTCAATTTTAGGTGATCCTGGCACGGATGTGGAGTTCCTCGTCCGGCATGCTAATGGACAGCAGGAAACAGTTTCTATCAAAAGGGTGGAACCTGTGCCCTCTCAGATCGAGATGGAAACCACGCTTGTGGGTGTGACTCTCAAAGTGCGCAATTTCCAGGAAGGCGCCGCTCAAGCCTTGCGCTCAGCACTGAATACTCTGGAACCGGGAAAGCGTTTGACGATAGATTTGCGGGCAAACCAAGGTGGCGAACTGCAGGGCGCAGTGCTGGCAGCGTCTCTTTTTCTTCCAGAAAGCGCTCCGATCGGCTATCTTGAAAAAAGGGACGGCAAGCAATCCTTTGTGTCGGGGAATCCGGTCTTCTACGAGGCTGGTCTCATCACCCTTGTGGTGGATGGTAAAACTGCGAGTGGCGCTGAGCTATTTGCAGCGGCGCTGCTCGCTGCTCCAGATTTAGATGTGCTTGTTTATGGCGGCCCTACGTATGGCAAGGCCGTAGTGGTTGAGCGGGTGCGGCTGCCCTCGGGAGGTTTTTTGGATGTGACAAGCGGCAGATTGCTTGATCCGAAAGGCAGATCTTGGAATGCCACCGGCATCGCTACTGGCTTGGCTGATGAGTAGTGCCGGCCAAGCTGGCCCTCGAAACGCCTCAAGGTCTGATAAGATGCAAATCCTGGATGCGGCCAAAGTGCTAAGAGTGCGCGATAGTTTTTCAGCCCGATGAATATTTGTGAGGAAATCTTTGAGCGCTCCAACTTGGCTCATCCCGCAATCATCACGGGCAACACCACGGTCACCTACGGCGAACTGGCCGCCTTGGTGGATGCGCTCGCCGATGCCATCCCGGCTCAGTCTGCAAGAACCGGCCTCTATTGCAAGGACGGAGTGGAGCACATCGCCCTCGCCCTCGCGCTGCTGCGAGCAGGCAGTTGCGTGATCCCCATCGCCGCTGAACTCACGCATCATGAACGCCTTGCCCTCGCCGATCTGACCGCCCTCAACACCGTCATCACCTGCGGCCACAACACCTGGGACGAACAGGGAACCACACACCAGTCACTCAACGCGGGAGGCATCGGCGCAAAGGTGTGGCGCCGCCAGGACGCAACTCCGCAGGCGTTCACTGAAGAAAACTTCGCAGCGCTCAATCCTGCATTCGTGCGGTTCAGTTCCGGCACCACGGGCACCAGCAAAGGAGTTGTGCTGTCGCACGAAACACTCCTAGCCCGCATCCGCGCTGCGAATGCCGGATTGCGGATCGGTCCGAGCGACCGCGTATTGTGGATCCTTCCGATGGCGCATCACTTTGCGGTTTCGATTATTCTCTATCTCTGGCACGGAGCAACCACCGTCCTTGCCCCGTCGCATCTCGCGGCCGATCTTTTGGCTGCCGCACGCCAATACAGCGCAACAGTGGTCTATGGCGCGCCCTTCCATCACCGACTGCTGGCCGCAGACAATTCCAACCTCCCATGGCCGTCACTGCGCCTTGCCGTGTCCACCGC
>JBGTCP010000116.1:0-2749 GCA_041748815.1 Chthoniobacterales bacterium | reverse complement strand
CCTCGCCGAGGATCTCCGGCTCGAGGATGAATCGCACGAAGTCTTCAGTTTCTTTCCCTTGCACTAGCACCTTGGGCCCCTTTTCATAAACGGAAACAGAGAGCTTTCCTTGCGATGCATAGAAGTGCATGTAGGGCCGGGCTTCGAAATCGAACCCACGTCCTGCCAGCACCTCGCGGAGCAGGGGGACTTGCGGAGGCGTGAGGGCGTGGGTGTAGGATTTTACGGGAACGGGCATAGCGTGATTTCAGCGAAAGGCGGGTGATTTGGCGAAGCCTTTTTCGTGGTCAATCCGAACTGCCTGAGATATAGGACGAGGCATGACTTTTACGACCGGATTTATGATCATCGCTGCCGCTGTAGTGGTGGTAGGGATCATTCTGCTCGCGAGACATTACGAGAAGAAGCGGCTTGAGGCGCTCACCAGAACCGCCAACCGGCTGGGGCTTCGGTTCACTCCGGGAAAGGACCGCCACCTGGCGCATGAGCTGGAGTTTCTGAATCAGCTGCGTGAAGGCTCAGACCGTTATGCGAGTGATCTGATGCGAGGCAGCTACAGCGGTCACGAGGTACGGATTTTTGATTTTCACTACGAGCGGAGTTCGACCGATTCGGACGGGAACCGCTCAAGCACGAGTTACTGGCATCATTTGATTGTGGTGGATTTGCCGCGGGCCTTTCCAGAGTTGCTGGTATCGAGGGAAAATATTTTCACCCGTGCTGCGAAGCTGTTTGGATGGACGTCGATTGATTTTGAATCTGCGGAGTTCTCGCGCACTTTCCGTGTGCGGTCGAAAGACAAACGTTTTGCCTACGATGTGGTGAATCCGGCAATGATGGAATTTCTTTTGCGGAATAAGGATCTCACTTTGGAGATTGAAGGCGCCGTGCTTGCGGCGATTTTTGATGAGCGCATGGATCCTGAGCAAGTGGGCTATGACCTTGAGCGGGTGATCGCTGTGCGAAATTTGATGCCGGATTATCTGTTTGACAAGGAAAGGGCGCGGCGATGAGCGGTGCAGCAGTTTTTCTGCTGTTGGGGCTGTTCGTTTTCCTGATTTTTCTATGGGTGAACTACAACGTGTTCGTCGCATTGCGGCAGCACATCCGTGAAGCATGGAGCAATATCGATACCGAGTTGAAACGCCGGTATGACCTCATTCCCAATCTGGTATCGGTGGTGCGCGGATATGCCGAACACGAGCGCTCGGTGCTGGAATCGCTCACACGTTTGCGCACTGAGTGTATGGCCAATCACGGGACTCCTGCGCAGCAAGCTGTGACGGAAAATCAGCTCGCTAATTCTCTTGGAGCACTCATTGCCACAGTGGAAAATTATCCTGATCTGAAAGCGGATGCTGCGTTCCTTCGATTGCAGCGCGAGCTGGTCACGACGGAGGATCGCATTCAGGCAGCCCGGCGGTTTTACAATGGGAATATTCGCGAGTATCAGACGCGCCGGGAAAGTTTTCCCACCAATGTGATTGCCGGCTGGTTCAACTTTGGCCCTGAGGATTTTCTGCAGCTGGATCCGGCGATTCGCGGTGCGGCACCGCGTGTTGCGCTGTGATCAGAGCTGTTCCTGGAAGAACGAGTGCATGTAGTTGAAGGCGCGCTTTGCGGAGGTTTCGTCGTATTGCGCCTGTCCCGGATTGTTGGCGGTGGGGTCTGTGAACGAGTGCACGGCTCCGCCGAAGGAAACCAACTGCCAGTCCTTTTCCGCCTTTGTCATTGCTGCCTCAAAAGCGTTCACATCCTCAGCGGGCACATAGGGATCAGCTGCGCCATGCAACACCAGCACGCTTCCCTGGATTTTGCCGGAATCCCCGGCGAGGGTGGGTGAAAGCAAATCGCCGTGGAACGAGACGAAGCCTTTCAAATCTGCTCCGGCACGTGCCATCTCCAGTATTGCTCCGCCGCCGAAACAGAAGCCAATTGCGCCGATGCTATCGGTTTTGAGTGGTAAGTCGTCTGCCATCGAACGGAAGTGCTCAAGCGCTGCTGTGGTGCGTTTGCGCATCTCCGGGCGGTCTTCGCGGAGAGCGGTGGCTGCGGCACCTGCCTCGTCGGGGCCAGCCGGCCGGACGTCCTTGCTGTAAACATCGGCCACGTAAACCACATAACCCATTTCTGCCACGCGTTGGGCCTTCTTGATTGCGCCGTCAGTGACACCCATCCAATTTGGTACCATAAAAATGCCTGGCAGGTTCTCGCCGCCTGCAGGGTGAACGACCGCAGATTCATAGGCTACGTCATCCAGCTTGAACTCCACTTTTTTGACTTCAAACTCCGCGCTGTGAACCGGTGTGGCTGCTGCTGCAAGGAGAGAGACGATATTAAGAGTTAGGGTATTTTTAATCATGAACGACCATTTTACGACGGTTCGGTGTGGTTGCAAAATTTTTCTACAAGACGTTGTTCAGGTGAAAGATTTTATTTGTCAGTTGGGTGGAGTGGTGGTTCACTGTCCCTCCTTCTACGCGCGGTTAGCTCAGTGGTAGAGCACCTCCCTGACACGGAGGGGGTCACTGGTTCGAACCCAGTATCGCGCACCATTTCGAGGGGACGGGGTGTAACCTGCGTCAATTCCGGCCTCGGGCATCGTATCGGTCCGTGGTGACTATTCATGGAGTGCAACTGGTCTGGTTTAAGCGGGATTTGCGGGTGCGCGATCATGCCGCATTGAGCCGCGCTGCGGAGTCCGGTCCTGTGTTGCCGCTTTATATTTTTGAACCTGAAGTGGTGGGTG
>JBGTCP010000115.1:0-3069 GCA_041748815.1 Chthoniobacterales bacterium | reverse complement strand
GCCACCGATGCACTGCTCGATGGCCGCACTGGCGAACTTGCCGGATGGAATAAAGGTGGGGTCACATTTACACCTCACGTGGATATTATTGGAAAAACCAAGGCTCCGTCTCCGGAGTTGTTGGATCTCGTCGAGCGGCTTGCGAAGTAGTCGCCCACTCCTGCCCCACGCATGATCCCATTCATCGGCAGAAGAGTTTTGGCCCTGATTGCGGTGCTCTTCTGCGTGGTGACGATCACTTTTTTTCTGTTGCGCCTGGCCCCGGGTGGCCCATTCGACAGCGACCGCAATATCCCTGAACAGATCGAAAAACAACTGCTCGCGAAGTACAAACTCGACGGCACGCTGTGGGAGCAATACTCCGGCTACCTGAGCGATCTGATGCGCGGCGATCTGCGCATGTCGACAAAATACAGGAACCGTACCGTCAATGAAATCCTGGCACAAACATTGCCAGTGTCGCTCACACTGGGGCTCGCCGCGTTCATTCTCGCGACCATCGGCGGAGTGTGGCTGGGGACCATCGCGGCAGTGCACCGGAATAGCGGCATCGATACCGGAGCGATGCTTGCTGCGCTTGCGGGGATATCGATTCCAACATTTGTAACCGGGCCGCTGGCAGTGCTGATCTTTGCGCTTTGGCTGGGGTGGTTTCCGGTCGGTGGCTGGGATGGTGTGCAAAGCCTCATTCTGCCGGCCTGCGTGCTGGCGACACCTTACGTGGCCTACATCGCACGGCTGATGCGGACGAGTATGATGGAAGTGCTCGGGCAGGATTTTATCCGCACGGCCAGAGCCAAGGGATTGCGGGACAGTGCTGTCATTTACCGGCATGCGATTAAATCCGCCATTCTGCCCGTGGTTTCTTTCTTGGGTCCACTGGCAGCCAACCTACTCACAGGGTCGATTGTGGTGGAAACGATCTTTCAAATCCCCGGTGCGGGTGGATTTTTTGTGAATGCGATGTTGAACCGCGATGGATTTTTGCTGGGCGGAGTCGTCATTGTGTATTGCACATTGCTGGTCGTGATGAATCTGCTGGTGGACATCGTGCTGGCCGCATTAGACCGGAGGATTCAAGTCGATGGATGATGCCACTACCGCACCGGCCACGCGCAGGCTGCTGCCGATTTTGTGGAGCCCTGGCCGCATGCGCACCTGCAGCACAATCCTGCTCATTATGGCATTGTGCGCACTCATCGGTCCGATGCTCATGCCGGAGAGCCACAAGGAGGTGAGCGACACGCAATACTCCCCACCCTCGTGGCAGCACCCCTTCGGCACGGATCTCAATGGTCGCGATCAGCTCTACCGGGTGCTGAGCGGGGCGCGTATTTCTCTGGTGGTGGGTTTCAGTGGCGCGATGATCAGCCTGGTGATCGGCGCTGCCTATGGGATGATCTCGGGTTATGTCGGCGGGCGGGTGGACAGTGTGATGATGCGCATCATTGACATCCTCTACGCCATCCCACGGCTGATTTTTATTCTCATTTTCATCCATGTTTTTGATGAGCAGGTGAAGACGCTTTTTGACGACTCGGCGCTCGCGGGTCTGGTGCCTTATTCACGCATTGTGATTCTCATCATCTCGCTGGGTCTCATTGAGTGGCTCACAATGGCGCGGGTGGTGCGCGGGCAGGTGCTAGCGCTGAAAAATTCCCAGTTCATCACTGCCGCGCGGGCGCTGGGCCAGAGCCATGTGCGCATTTTATGGAAGCATCTGCTGCCAAATCTTTCGGGAGTGATCGTCGTTTATCTTACGCTCACTATTCCGGCGGTGATTCTCGATGAATCGTTCCTGAGCTTCCTGGGCCTCGGAATTCAACCGCCCCAGGCAAGCTGGGGATCATTGCTCAGCGATGCCGCTGAGGTGATCAATCCGGTGCGAAGCTATTGGTGGTTGCTGGTCTTTCCGGCACTGGCAATGAGCATCACGCTTCTGGCCTTCAACTTCCTCGGAGATGGATTACGCGATGCGCTCGACCCGCGCAAACGTCACTGACCGGCGTCCCATCGCAAAACGCGCTCCGGGAAACTGCACCTTGCGCAATCGCTACAATCCTGCAGACAAAAATCTTCATAGATCTGCAGCAAGCCCTGCTGGTTGATCAAGCGGTCTGCGAGCTTGCGGTGAGGCTGCGAGTCTGCCAGCAGCCGCATGGCCGCGGTTTCCACAACCCGATTTGTCAAAGTCGCGCGGATTTTTTGATACGCCGCCATGTAACCAACACCGCGATGATGCAGGAGCGGAAAAAGCACATTGGCAAAAATTTCGCCCACACGGGTTTTGCCGATGAGCGCCATGCGGGATTTTGAGGGCTTCGATTTTAATGTGTAATGGCAGGACCAAAAGTCATCATCCAGGCTTTCCAGGAATTTCCAAATACCCCGCACATCCGCAGCATCTACCAATGCAGAAAATTCCTTCCACCTCGAAACCAGGACCGCCAGCGCTGCGATGCGGCGTTGTGGATGATTTGCCGGACGCATCCCGCCGAGGTGCCAGTCTGCCGGATCCAGAATCAGCCGCATGGCCGAAGATCTCCGCTTCCACCAGCTGGCCCACAACTCCCGCAGCCAAACTCTCGCCGCATCGTCATGGATCTCCGGCTCGCGGGCATCGATAAAACCCGCCACTCCAAAAAATGCGGCCTGAATCTCCAGCGCCGGGACCCTTTTGAGCGACGCGACCGGGAGCCGCTGAGCCATGAGCAAAAATGGTAGCTTGTTTTGTTTGTAACCCAGCGCAGTGGCAACACCTTGATAGAGTGCCTCAGCCTCGCCGTGAGCAGCGATCACCGCAGCCAAACGATCCGCTTTACGCCGCAGGCGATACACTGCAGCCGCTTCGATCACTGATCTTGCAGTAGCCTCATCCAGCTTTGCGAGCGGGCCCGAGCATCGCCCGGGATTCGCTGGCAGCACATCACCCGGCTCCGATTTGTGCAAGCCGCGGCCACTTAACAACACTTGCGGCACCGCACGATGTTGCGTGGTGCGCGTGAAACATTGCCTCTTTCCCATGCGCGGAAAAACATGCAGCACTACGCCATCAAATGCCGGATTCTC
>JBGTCP010000114.1:0-2810 GCA_041748815.1 Chthoniobacterales bacterium | reverse complement strand
TCAGGGCTTAAGATAGTGCTGGTCGGGTCAGGTGTTGGAGGTCCCGCTGGTCATCTTAAAGCGACGTCCTCGTCGCATTGGGCTGCGGCATCACTGCGAAGGGACGCATTCTCAGGTTCGGATTGGGGCCGTGCGAGATGTGCCTTGCAAAGTTGCCTTGCTCTGACTGAGACTTCCAGGGTCATGCAAACTGTCACAGGCCATGGTGCTTGGACTCAGGCATCTGTAACGCAAATGAAACGCGCGATGCGATTTTCGCTGGGCGTCGGGCTAGCCGTGCTCGCACTGAAGGCTTGTGCGTTTGTGATCACAGATTCCACAGCGATGCTTGGCGACGCATTGGAGTCCGTTGTGCATCTGATTGCTATCGGGTTTGCGTTTTTCAGTCTCAAAGTCAGCCTGACACCTGCGGATTCCAAGCATCGGTATGGACACGGCAAGATCAGCTTTTTTTCGGCGGGTGTTGAAGGTGGCGTGGTTTTGGTCGCGGGAGTGGCTATCGTTGCGATTGCTGCGGTGGATTTTCTACGCGGCCCGCAGTTGAGTACGCTGGGGTGGGGGATATTGCTGGCCCTGGTGATTGCCGGGGTCAATCTTTGGCTGGGACTATATCTTATGCGAACAGGGCGGCGTGAGAACTCCCTGATTTTATCGGCAAATGGCCGGCACATTCTTGTGGATTCGATTACGACGGGCGGAGTGGTTCTGGCGTTCGGGCTTGTTTATCTTACGCGCTGGGCGTATTGGGATCCGATCGTGGCGCTCTGCATCGGGGCACATGTTTTGCTCACAGGAGCCTCTCTGCTGAGGCAAAGTGTGGGCGGGTTGATGGATGAGGCAGATCCGGTTTTGACGAGCCAGCTCGATGAGATCCTGGAAGCGGCCTCGGCGGATCATGGGGGCAGTCATCATGAGCTGAGACATCGAAGCCTGGGGGATTCTGTTTCTGTGGAATATCATCTGCTACTGCCCGGTGCGACTTCGCTGGAAGAAGCGCACCGCATTGCCACCGAAATCGAGATCCTCATCGAAAAACGGTTACCTCCCGGTGCATTGATCACCACCCATATCGAGCCCGTCGAGACACACCATGAGATCCATGGCGAAACGTCGGGATCTGTGGAGGGGCGGCGATGAGCAAATATGTGGATCGCAAAGCTGCGCTGCTCGTTGGAAGGTTTCTCAAGTATCTTGAGATAGAGAGAAATGCGGCGACGCGCACCCTGGAGAATTATGCGGCAGGTTTGCAACGTTTCCAGGAGCGGGAGGCATTCCAGGGATGGCAGCAGAGCACGGCGGATGATTTCCGGAAATATCTCCTCGAGTTGATGAAGGCCAAGATGGCGCGATCCTATGTGCGTCTGCACTTTGCAGCGCTGCGCAGCTTTTACAGGTTCCTGGTCGAGCGGGAGGGATTTCTCATTAATCCACTTGCTGAAGTGCAGTTGCCGAAGCTCGAGCGCAATCTGCCAATGGTGCTCACGGCTTCGCAGATCAATGCACTCATGGATGCTCCGTCGCAAGTGCCACTCTCGAAACAGGCGCCGGCGTGGACTGCAGCGAGGGATACTGCGATTTTAGAACTTTTCTACAGCAGCGGATTGCGCATTGAGGAACTGGCCTCGCTGGACGTGAGCAGTGTGGATGTGTTCTCGGAAACTTTGCGGGTCATCGGCAAGGGTCGTAAAGAACGGGTGGTGCCGGTGGGTGCTCCGGCGCTGAAGGCGATCCAGAAATACCGGCACGAAGCGCGGGTGCAATCCGGCCCGCTATTCATCAGCAAACTCCGCAAGCGGATGACTACGCAAGGCATTTGGTCGGTGATGAAAAAGTATCTTGCGCATGCAGGCATCCCGTCAAATGCGAGTCCGCACAAACTGCGTCACAGCTTTGCCACTCATCTGCTGGATGCTGGAGCGGATCTGCGGAGTGTGCAGGTGTTGCTTGGTCATGCGAGCCTTTCTACGACGCAAATCTATACGCATGTCACTCGAGAGCGGCTTAAAAAAGCGTATGACGCTGCGCATCCGCGGGCCTGATCGCCATGCCGCGCAATTGTCGCAACCTCTCAGCCTTTGCCCGTGGCCGCCAAGCGTGCGTACAGTGAGAGCGTGTTGGCATCGCGGATCTCGCCGCGACTCACCATCTGTGTGAGCTCGGCCCAGGTGAATGCGCGGCACTCTACGATGGTCTCGTGCTCGTCGTGCGCTGTGCCCGCTGGGTCGGGTTCAACTCCGTCGGCCAGGAATTGCCATGCGGCTTCATCCGTGAATCCGGGACTGCTGAAAAATTCGCCGAGTAATTCGAGGGATTTTCCGCGACTTAGTCGATAACCGGTTTCTTCGGTAAGTTCCCTTAATGCGGTGGTATGTGCCAGCTCGAAGGTTGGCGCTGCGGAATCGACCTGGCCTGCGGGAAATTCCCAGATTGCTCTGGCAATTGGAATGCGTTCCTGGCGAATCAGAAGATATTTGGCGTCGAGTGTTTTTGGGGCGATGACGACAGCTTTTTTCCGGCGGACAATGGTCCAGGGTATCGCGGTTGGACGCCCGGGCGATCTCACATGCTCCACGAAAACGTCGAGGTAGGGATTCCGATATACCGCCTCGGAGCTTTCGATCTCCCAGCCGTCCTGTGTGATGCCGGGGTGCGTCGGAACGGGCATCTTTTTTTTAGAGACCAGGTGCGCCAGGCGGGCGGTCGGAGATGCGGGGAACTGGAGCGGCGCCTGCAGCAGCCGGGGGAATGGGCTCATCGAGGATTCCGCCCCGCACTTCGACCATCCCGGTGGCATTGCGCCCGAGCCGGGG
>JBGTCP010000113.1:0-2502 GCA_041748815.1 Chthoniobacterales bacterium | reverse complement strand
GACGCCGAACCCGGCTTGCACGTATCGCGACTGCTGCATCGATGGACACCCATGCAAAGGCATTCAGGAAAAGCCTTGCGGTGGACAAATCGGAGTCTGCAAAACCCTCGAGGTATTCCATTGCCACGACCGTGGAAATTACCGCAAATTCCGATGCGTGCTCTTGCAGAAAACTCCGCGCTCCGACATCGCAATTGGTCCGTTTCTCCCTTTGGAGATCGATGAGAAAGCAGGTGTCAAGATGCATCGGACCCCTCCCAGTGCGAGGATGAAATCCGAGGCACATGGTCATCTGCTGCAATGGCCGAGTCCCAATATTCAAAGGTCTCGCCAGCGGGGAATTCACTCTGGCGTGAATTATCCAGAACCTCAAGAACCGCAGCACCAGTATGAGGTGGAGCAGGAAAAACCGCGCGGCGCACCACCTCAGAGAAAGATTCCCGCTCCCCCCGCTTGGCGCTCCGCAGCTTCTCATAAGCATCCAACTCCAGTGAAATGGTTTTCGTTGCCATGCATGGAACCATGCATGAACCCGCTCGATTTGTCAACGCGGGCTGCTACCGAGGCAGAATGACAGTGTCCACACCGACCAACAGGCGCTCACCGAAAGTCGTACAATAACATGACCAACCCCGAGTCCATACCTCGCGGGGAAGGAAATTTTCCATGTCCGGGGCATTAGGGGCTCCCTGACGCTCGCGACGGGTGGTGACCTGATTGTCAGTGTGGTGGAACGCCCTCACAATGGAAATTATGACATTACTTATCACCTGGCTTGTTACGTCCATCGCAGTTTGGATCACTGCAGCTGTGCTTCCCGGCTTTCACATCAAGAACTTTGGCAGTGCCATCCTGGTCGCTGCCATCTTTGGCATTTTGAACGTTTTGCTTGGCTGGTTGTTCTTCGCGATCTTCACCATTGCGACCCTGGGACTGGCCTGGTTGCTGGCGTTTATTACGCGATGGATCATCAATGCCATCCTGCTTAAGATCACCGATGCGCTTACGAGCCACCTGAAGATCGACAACTTCGGCTGGGCTCTCGTCGGCGCGCTGATGATTTCGCTCGTGAGCACATTGACTCAGTGGCTGCTTAGCGGGTTGGCCTGAGTAAGATTGACGGAGAAGTGTGGACCAGGTAGAGTTTAGTTATGAGCATGACGGCAGAGAAAATTGTGTCAGAAGCACTAGCCCTTTCCCCGCAGGCACGGGCATTCGTTGCTGAGCGGCTCATCGAAAGCCTCGATATGCACCCCGTTCTGCGGCTTTCCCCGGCATGGCAGAAAGAATTGGATCGCCGCTGCCGTCAAATCGACGCAGGGGAGGTTGAACTCCGTGAAGCCGAAGATGTTTTTGCCAGATCCTTTGCAGCGCTGGGATAGATTTCTGTATGGACAACTATTACTTCCACCGAGGCTGCCCGGCATTTTGGCGATGTGCTGGCTCGCGTAAGATATGCAGGTGAAAGCTTTCTTGTGACCAAAAGCGATAAACCACTGGCCCGCCGCGTGCCTGTTCGAATTGCCCTACGCGGTCGGGGCGTTGATATCATGGAGACCTTGGCCAGGATGCCCCATGATCCCGGATTTGCCGATGACCTCGAGAGAGTGAATCAAATGGACCGTGTGGCGTCGAATCCATGGGATTGATCATCGACACCTCCGCACTGATTGCCTTGGAAAGGTCTCTTAATTCAGGTCAATCACTGGAGCTTGAGCGCGACCAGGTCTACGCTCTGCCAGCAATCGTGTGGACCGAAGCTCTCATTGGTGTGCGCTTGGCGTCGGATGCCAATCGGGCAGCCCGGCGTCTCTCACGCCTTGAAGCTATTCGAAGGGTTACGGGGATCGAAGATTTCACCCCGCTTGTGGCGGAACATTACGCTGATATCTTTGCGGCCCTTTCAAAAAGGGGAGCGCTCATTCCCCAAAACGACATTGCAGTGGAAGCCACCGCTCTTGCACTTGGTTTCGGCGTGCTTGTCGGCCCCAATGACGATGATCACTTCCGGCGCATTGAGAATCTTGAGGTTCAAGTGCTGGCGGGATAGTCGAACTAACTTGCAGATCAACAAAGATTGGCCTGATTTCTCCGGGAAAATATCAAGATTTATTGACTGACCCCAAAACTTCTTCCCAAAAGCTCATACAGGACTGAGGTCTTTTTGACTATTGTTCAAGACACCCAAATTCGACATTAAAAATTGTTTGGCAAACGGAACATTCTGCTTCAATTAATTCAGATGATGCGTCCCATGAAAAAATCTCCTTACATGATGGGCACGGGCTTACGGCACTTGAAACATATTCAAGAGGACGTGAAAACATTTCGGGGCTAATTAGTTCAGATTTTAGATCATCTTGAGTGAGTAAGGAAAGGGTCTCATTATTAAAATCTCCTAAATTCGAGAGTCTACTTGCCTGCTGGGTTATGGCGGACTCAAACATATTACGAACATCGCGAGCATTGCCGAAATGAAGGGGTAGGCGTTCCTCAACCATG
>JBGTCP010000112.1:0-2247 GCA_041748815.1 Chthoniobacterales bacterium | reverse complement strand
GCACTTTCTTACCTGCGATGGTTCCACAACCAGACCTTGCGGTCATTGGTCCCCGACCCCGCCCTTGCAGCTGAGCTTACCAACCATGGTTTTAAGCACATGAAAACCTGGACACGCGGAGTGGACTCCGGGCTGTTTGATCCTGCACGGCGAAGTGACGCGCTCCGGCAATCCTGGGGTGCCGGGCCAGAGACTCCGGTCGTGTTGCATGTGTCGCGCATGGCTGCGGAGAAAAACCTCAATCTTCTCGCGGAGGGGTTTCAGCGTATTCGTGAAGCGGTGCCGGCAGCGCGGTTTGTGCTCGTCGGTGCGGGCCCTGAAACGGATCGCTTTGCACAAAAATTTCCCGATGCGGTTTTCACAGGCGATTTGCGCGGCGAGGAATTGGCGGAGCATTACGCTTCAGGGGATGTGTTTCTTTTTGCCAGCGAGACCGAGACTTTCGGCAATGTTGTGACCGAGGCAATGGGCAGCGGGCTGGCGGTGCTGGCTTACGATTACGCCGCGCCCGGCCAATACATCGAGCACGGCGTCAATGGTTGGAAGGTACCATTCTCCGACTCAGCGGCATGGCTCGACGCTGCCGTGAACCTCGTCCAGTCCCCCGAGTTATGGCCCGGACTCCGGGAGCAAGCACGACAGACCATCCTCACCATCCCCTGGCAACGACTGGTAGGCGAATATGAGGCCCACTGTGCCCAGGTCACAGGCACTGACGATATCGACATAGGTGAAGGCGAATCTTCCCTTCCTGCACGCTGCTGATTCAGATCAGGACTTTTGCCCCGATGCGGCAGGAACCTGATTGGCGTGCGATCCCCAGTTGCCAACGCCGGACGGGATGGTTATCCTTCCGGCCAGCCAACTTAATCTCATAACCTTATTTTATTATGTCTGACCGCATCCCGAAGTCCGAAATTGAAACCCACCTCAAGCGTATTCCCGAGTGGGAGGTCGAAAACGATGCTCTGGAAAGAGCCTTTGAGTTCGACGATTTCACACAAGCTATGGACTTTGTGAATGGCGTTGCCGAGATCGCCGAGGAAGCTGAGCACCATCCAGACATCGATATCCGCTGGAATAAAGTGCGCCTTATGTTATCGACCCACAGTCAGGGTGGCATCACTGAAAACGACTTCAGTCTTGCGGAGCGCATTGACATGCTGACGGATTAATCGCGGTGCCATGCCGCGCGTCCTAAGATCCCTCCAGGCCATCCTGACTGCCGTTGGTATTACGGCAGCGTCGATCCTGCCCGCGTTTGCCCAGCCCACACCCGGCACAGAAATTTCACCCGCACCTGCGGAGGTCGATCAAATACCGGAGCCAGCTCCAGACGAGACTCCGATCCCCTTCGGCCCCGAGCCTCCGCCCGCACCCGTGGAAGCCGTAGCGCCTCCTGTGGTGGAGACTGAGACCGAGACTGCGGCGGCGTCGGAGACAATGATTGCCTCGGCAACCGGGTTGATCCTGCCCATGCCGGGCGAGTGGTTCGCAGCATTGCAGCGCATTAAACCTCCGCAGTGGCGCGCACTTTATCGTCCGCCTGTTCCGGCAAATTTCAGCTATCGGCCACGCATTGCATTCAATCTCGGCACCGTATTCGCGGATGCATTTCTGGCTTCACAAGCGACCGATGCTCAGCAGGTCAAAAATCTCGGCCGCGATCTCGTCGAACTCACACGCGGCCTTGGCGTCGCGACTGCAGTGACTGCACGCCTCAATTCTATTACCGATACGGCAGATCAGGCAGATTGGCTCACACTCCACACCAGCCTGGAAGCCGCTCTGAATGAGGTTTCCGTGGCACTGGTGCACCAGCAGGACCGCGATCTGGTCACGCTCATTTCATTGGGACTCTGGTTGCGCAGCTTAATGATCGTCTCCGCAGTCGTGGATGAGGAGTACTCCCCCGAGGGCGCTTTGCTCTTGCGTCAATCGCGGGTCGCGGAGCTGCTTCAGGTGCGTATGCAAATGTTCTCGCCAAGGCAAAAAGAGGATCCTCGTTTCATCTCACTCATGGAGCGCGTGGACACGATCTGCACGATGGTCACTATCCCCCTCGGTGAACTCCCGACTCCGCAAGAGGCGGAGTCCATCCACCGCGCAAGCGAATTGCTGATCGAGGATTTTTCGCGAAGGGACCAGCTATGATCCGCATTTGCCTCATCCTTTTGTGGCTTACCGCGTCGTTGCATGCCCAGCAACCGGAGCAGACTTCGCTGGAGCGGACCTGCATCGAAACTT
>JBGTCP010000111.1:0-2700 GCA_041748815.1 Chthoniobacterales bacterium | reverse complement strand
GTCGCGGAGCGCGTCAGTAAAAATCTCAGGCGAGCCATTTGGACCGACCAGCAAATGGAAGTTATTGTTGTAAAGCCGACTCACATCCGGGTTGCCGGAGGCTCCTGTGACAATATGGAATCCTGCCAGATATCCCTCGGTGAGCATCTGGAACGGCACACTTTGAGGGTGCGGGGTCGCGCCCACCACCGACGGAATCCAGCGGCTGACCTTGGAAAATTTTTCATTAACCTCCTGGCTGGCGAGATATCGAAGCAAATCCATGGCGACTTCTTTATTTTCGGATTCCCGGGTGAGGCCCAGTGAGAGTCCGGCATTGACTCCGGCTTCGGATACGAGTCCCCTGACGTTTTCGCCGAAGACGGGTGTGTCCTGCGTGGGCAGGGGCATGTTACCCACCGCGACCCTGAAGGGTGCCTGTCCCGCAATACTGGTGGCATCCCAGCTTCCGGTGGTGGTGATGACTGCTCTTTCCTGTGTGAAATAAAACATGGCATCGTCGCGACCGAGGGTCATGAAGCCGGGTTGCATGTGCTCTCCAACGGCACGCATGAGTTGAAGGCCGTTCTGGATCTCCGGCGAGTCGAGATTCCATTGACCTTGAAAAAATGCCAGGCCCATCTGGGAACCGCCGCTGGCAGTCGACCCCAGTGGAATGAGCTCCTGTGTGAGCTTTTGGGTCTGACTCTGAAATAACTGGTTCATCAGGAAGGGCGCATTGTACTTTGACCCGGCGATGGGGACTAATGTGCGTCCGGTTTCCTTCGCAAATTTTTTGATCTGCTCGCAGAGCGCTATAAATTCATCGTAAGTGGCTGGCAGGGTCTCAGAGCCGGTGATCTCCTTCAGCAAATCCAGGTTATAGTACATTCGGATCGTGTAGCCGGAGAGCGGGACACCGTAATACTCGAGTAGTGTTGGGTTGTAGCCGCCCTGCATGCCGTCGAAAAAAGTCTCACGGAAAGGGAGGGATTCGAGTTCGGTGCCCGCATTGTAGGGATTTGGAACAGTGGCGATTTCGCTTAGCGGCTCAAAAAAGCGCGCGGTGCGTTCATCATTGATTCCCATGCCGAGCTGGATCAGATCGGGCGCCGTGCCACCGACCAGCTGGGTGATCAACCAGTTCGGGTAGATGCGCTCGGGGATGGGGATTTGTACAATATTCACATTCGGATGAAGCTCCATGTAATCCTGGATCACTGCATCAAATCCGTCCCGCACGCCTGATTCCAGCTGCCAATGGGAGAGACGAATCGTTACCTTGCCGCCCTCGTCATCCTCGCTTGCCCGCTCTGCCCGCATCATGGTGATGCGCACAAGGGCAATCACGAAACAAAGTCCCACGAGGGAAAAGCCGATGATATTGAGAATTTTTTCGCGCATGGTGTGGTCTCAGCTTTCGGTGGGGATGGTGTCAGGACCGGTGTCCGGGACTTGTGCCGGGGACGTTTCGGTCTTGCCGGCTCGAATTTCGTTCACGCGTTGTGTGATCTCGTAGTGCCGGACATCTCGGCGGTATTTGGTGAGGTATTTTTCAAAATAAAGCAGAGCTTCTGATGGCTGATCAAAGAGAATGTTCAGCTCGCCAAGGGCGATAAGGACTTCGATTTCGAGCTGGCGGCGCTCGATGCCAATGGCCTCCGCTGCGACCAGGTGGCGAAGGGCTTCCCGGGTGTTGATCTTCCGATCAATGAGGCTGAGCCCCACCGATGAGTGGAAATGCCTGCGTCCTAGCGGGGTTTGAAGATAGGACTCCAGCTTCTCGAGTTCTTTCACGCGCTCGAGCGCTTCCGCTTCCGTGATGTCCTGATAAATATCGATAAGTGCGATTTGACCTGCTGCGAGTTCGCCGATGGCATGGCCGAGATTGGCTTCCACCAGTTCCAGGTAGATGCTGCGCGCTTTCTTGAGGTCGATGGGATCGAGGAACATTTCCCAAATGCGGCCGGCATAGTATTTTGCGGATGCGCCGATGTGGTCGGTGGGATTTTCCTCAATAAGCTCGTTGAATTGTGCGAGTGCGCCATCAAGATTTCCCTTGGTGCGTGGCTGACGGTTGAGGCGGGTGATGGCCTCCCCCAGCTTGCGTTCTCTTTCGAACTCCGGAGTTGCAAGAGGTTTGGAGAAGATCTCGTTGGCATCGTTGAAGAGGAAAAACGCCGAATGATCCCACGCCTGGTCCAGTTGTTCCCGATCCTCTGTCGCTTCACCCAATGCGCTCCCGGCAGTCAGGATGCCGGTAAGTGTAAGAACTAGAAGAGAATGTAGCTTAGGGAGCGGTCTTGGGATCATTCGGAGATCGAGGGAAGTTGGGTTTGGGTATTTGCAACAGCACTATATTGCTGAGAAACGGACAAGGCAATTTCAAAGATTTTCCACGCAGGAGGTTTCGTGCGCCTGAGAAGGTGGGATGCGACGGCAGGATTTTCCTAATTGTCTGGAGTTTCTTTGCCATGGCAGGACATAATCCGGGTAAGTTATGCAGAGCGCTGATCATCGCCAGTATGAGTCTTTACTGCCAGCGGAGCGGCTGGCGGAGGGGCTTGGGTTGGAAATTCCCCGCGTGATGCCGGAGGCGGAGTTGCAGGCGCGTTGGTTTTCCGGCGAGTTCGGACGCGAATTCACAACGCTGGAGGGCGAGGCAGTGCGGATCGTGCAATTCGGAATCTGGAACCACGAGCCAGGGCCCGATTTTATTCA
>JBGTCP010000110.1:0-12631 GCA_041748815.1 Chthoniobacterales bacterium | reverse complement strand
AATCGGCGCTTTATTCGCCCTGTGGGCCGTCATCGGACTAGCTGGCCGCAAGCGCATCCATAGCCGCAGCCGGTGGCACTACGCTTGGCATCTTGGCTACTGGTTCCTCATCGTCATCGCTCTCCAATGGGTGATCGGATGGGAGATCCTGGCACCCCGCTGGCTGGTGCTCAGCATTGTCACACTGGGACTCGGCACATGGCTCTCCTGGGCCGATTGGATTGCCATTCGCAACGGGATCTGGTTCTTCGACCACCGCCAAATCCAAGGCTGGTGTCTCGGCGGCAAGATGCCATGGGAAGAAGCCGCCTTCTTTTACCTCACCAGCCTGCTAGTCGCCCAAAGTTACCTGCTCCTAGTGCCCGAAGCATTACGCTAAAGCGCCAACTTGATTTTTCTTCAAGCCGGAGGCTTGCCGGATATTAGCCGGTGGTAAGGGAGCGTCAGCGGCTGCCACCACCGACAACTCAGAGATGCTCTCCCCGCCCTCCTTTGGCCCCATTATCCCGAAGAACACCGCTTCACCCTCCGCGACAACTCCTTCCTTGTCGACCGCGCTTCGTATCCACTCCTCATCCCCCGCGTTACAAGCCCGTTCAAACTGCCTTAAAAATTCCCCAACATTGGAAGTCGGCGAATAGACCCCACCACTCGCCGGGTGAGCCATAGTTGCACACAGCACCAACATACCAAACAAGATCGATTTCATAAGTTATGTTTTGTGATCGTGACATCTCATGCATCCCAAAAACAATCATAATGCCGCCTCGCAAAGTGTTGTCGTAGTTCCTCCAAATTAGCAATGAGATCAGACAGCGGGCGGGGATTCTGTTTGATCAGGTTGCTGGTCAGGATCGCAGGTGGCAGATGCAGGAATGCAAGGACCCCGCGCATCACCATCTCCGCATCTGCACAAAGCTCTTCATAGTAAACCGGCAGTGTGGCATGCAACCGCAACGCATATTCAGCCTCGCGTTCATTAACCAGGGTGCGTTCCAGAAATTCCTCGCAATCCTGAATGCCAAGTGAAACAGGCTCGAATGGTTGGTCCAAGGGTTCCTCCGAGAGCCAGACCTGATCACGATTCGCGATACGCTTGGACGCGAGCATCCGGAAAATATTCCTTCGCTTCAGGTGGATCACACGCATTTCCCGATGTTGCAGTATCCACTGCCAGGCCCGCCTGCCAGCCTCGAAGTTTGCTTGTTCGTAGAAGAATTTGAAGCCAACTGCTGTGTTGGGACCTCTTTGCCCGAGTTTCAGTATCTGCTCAAGAAACTTCTCAGGTGCAGCATCCCTGAGGGCCTTCAAGCTTTCAACAGCCAACAGGTTACTCTCGATCACATTTCTCAAGGAGTCCCCCAACTGCATGTTGTTTACGCTGCTGAAAAGCTCACCAAAAGCACAGACGCCCGGATGAGTGCCGAGCAGCGAAACCAGGTAGTTGGAGCCAGTTCGTTGCTGACCAAGCATGACAAAGCGAGTCATAGTTAAAAATCTAGTAGTCCCGGGGAATTACACGCAGAAAGCGGGCAAGCCGGACAAGCAGATTCCCCCGCCACGTCACCAATGTTTGATAGCGACTGCGAGCCAGTCGATCCTGAAAGCGACGCTTGTCACGCTCAATGTGGAATTTCTCCCGCATCGCCAGAAGTTTCTCCTGTGGCACGCCATTCTCAGAAAATGGCAATGCGTGGTCTTTATAAATGGGATATGCAGTGCTAAGCGCATTTGCGGCCCAGCGTGGCAGATCCTCCGTAAATGCATTCAGCACGGCCTGAGCCCGGTAATAGTGATCTTCCGTGCGTGACATGCTTGATTTGCGAATCCGATAAAGGAACACTTTTTCATGAGTGCAGTCCAACTTGAACCCCCGCTTTATGAGACGAACCAGAAAGGCTCTATCCGAGGAAGCCTCATTGATCTCCGGGCGGAATCCACCGACCACGTTGAACGCCTCACGAGTCATCATACAATGCGCATCTCCAAGCAAATTCATCGTCAAACTTGCCTCAAGCGAACCACCCGCAAAGGCGTGGTAAAAGATCAACTCTCTCGGCTCATCCGGAGCGTGATCCTGAAACGCAAACAAATCACAACTCAGCGCATCCAGTCCCGCGTGCTGAAGTTGAGCCACCAACGTCGATATCATCTGCGGACAAGCCACGTTGTCAGCGTCCATGAAAAGCAGGAGATCACCATCAGTGCACTCAGCTCCATGATTGCGTGCCGCACAGACCCCGCCATTCTCCTGCCGGAGTATCCGCACTGGTCCATGCAAGGAAACAGCCTCCAGTCCCTTAAGCACCTGTAATGACTCTGCCTCCGTGCTACCATCATCCACCACAAGAATCTCCACATTCGAGTAATCTTGATCCAGCAGACTCAGCACACATTCGTTCAAGTAATTTCCCAAATTAAAATGAGTGACAATCACGCTGACTTTTAGAGACGAAGGCGATTTGATATCAGGTGGGGGAAAATTCTCCACAGTCTGCAGGAATTCCAACCGCATCTCCTTGCGTTTCCCCGCAGGGGTGGCCTCCTCACAGGGTTTGAGTCCGCCTGCCCTCACCTCGCAGATCCTGGTTGCAAGCGCATGTGGGGTTGGCTCGAAAAGCGACCACGGACTGGCAAAAAGCTCCCCCAATCCCGGACTGTCCGCAGCCAAGACTCTCAATCCCATTTGCAAACATTCCAAGGCCGTGTTCGGAGAGTTGTCAGCCAGAGACGGAATCACAAAAATCGCATCTGAGTGTTCCTCCAGATACTGCATGGCTTCCTCACGATTGAAATCTGAAAGGATTTCGGTCTGCCAAAACCGGGGAAGCTTTTCAAAGCATTGCCGCAGGAATGTTTCGCTACTCTGGCCCCGATGCGCTGAAATCTTTCCAAGAAATGTGATCTTAAGCGGCCGACTGGCTTCGGCGGGCTCCTTCGTAATCAGCTCCAAGGCATCCATGAACAAACCAATTCCTTTACGAGTCTCCAGTCGGCCAAAGAAAACGAGATGCTGATTATTTTCAGACGGAATCGCTAATCGCGGTAACTCCGGCGGTGTAGTTGGAAGCACCTGATGGTGCCCCTGAATCCTCCAACCTTGTTCATCCATGAATTCAAACATCGAGCGGGTCGGCGCGACCACAAAATCCGCATGCTCTACGGTGTATTGCTCCATGTAGTTCACAAGAAACACTCCCGCCGTCGGGGCAGGGCGGCGCTGCGCCTGCGCATCGAGCCACAGTGTCGGACTGTTAATGATCAGCGTCAGAGGCGTGCGGTGATAATGAGTCCCCAGGCGTTTGGCCCGGATGGCCGCAAATCCACCGCACTCATAGTGCATAAAATGGACCGCCGCGAAATCCGGCTGCTTTTGAAGCCACCAATGGCAAGCCAAAGATTGCCGGAGCTCGCGGTTGCCCACCCGATCTGTCTGCCAATCGAAGCTCAGCTCGTCCAGAGCAACAAATTCGATGCCTTCATCCGCCAGGATTGACCTCGCCGCATGAGCCTTGCCCAATGAAGGGCGGAGAAAAACAATCGTGACCTTTTTCCCGGCCTCACGGGCCAGAAATCGGGCTGTGTTCCAACAATTCGCGCCCACTCCACCGTTCTGAACCAGGCATGGAATCTCCGGCGTGACAATACAGTGATGGTTCGAAACCATTACTTCCTACTGTAAATTGCTAACATAAAAGCCCACGTATTAAAAATACAGAAGCGCGTCGATCTATTTTCTACTTCTGCAAAGAAAATTGCCGTGAGGGCAAGGCGAACGCATTCCTGGCAACAAGCCTGCCTGCTTGCGGCTTCGGCTAGGACTTAGAGGCTTTGCCGATGTTACTGAGAATCCGGGAGATCTCAATCTCCTCATTCGCCTCAGCGACCACCTCCCGTCCGAAACGCTTCAGAACGCTCCCCGTCTCCGTCACCATCAACGTGGACTGGCTACAGCCAACAAGACCCAGAACCGCGAAAACGAGAATCAATGCTTTCATAGGGACTGGATGGAATGACATGAGCATCGCAAATAAAGAGCGCTCCTTGTAATACCTGTGAGTTCCTTGAACAAGCTCGAAACACCCTTCGAACATAGCTCGATTCAAAGCTGGCAATCCGCAAGCTCGTTCGACCTTCGGCATCTGGGACTGGTTTGAATTTTTTTGAACCACTGATGGACACCGATGGACACTGATTTTTCATGTTAAGCGATTTTCGATCTTGGTGATCTTGGCGCGAGCCATTCTTTCACGATATTTTTTGGATGCATGCCTTCAGACTTTGCGAGATAGCCAGACAAACTTCTCATTTCACAAATCTGGCAACCCAACCAAAATGTTTACCCGCCGTCGCCATCAGTAACTTGCTCAACTTGTGTTTTTCGAGTGAGCCTCATTTCATACCGACAGCGATCCCGACTGTCGCCAATCCAAAAAGTCCAATCCTCAAAAGAATATGCGGAGAAGTTTTTTGCATCTTGCGAGTGTATTCTCGTGAGCTGCTTGACGAAGGCATCGAAGTCGGCGACGTCAAACTTAAACCCGCCCTGTGACATATTCAGATCGAGGTCGTTCTTCATCGTAATCTCACTGCTTGAAGGTGGAATAATCTCAGGAAGCCAACCGCGCGCGAATACGGGCTCGTCTTCTGCGTCGGCCCTTGTGGCATACTCCAGGCGAACCGATTCATCACATCCCGTGACTAAAACGGCTGCTGACATTAAAGCGATCAAATAGCGGGTTGTCATGTTTCTATCTTTTCGACTGGGAACCTCCACGGCGGGGAACCCGTGGAATAGGTTGGCGTGGGTGCCGTGACAGTTACCTTGGCCTCGATTGTCGGGCTGCTCTCTTGATCTGATCTCAAGTGGGATGAACGGAGAAAATCGTAGAAGGGACCTCGCCAAACTAACTCTCATACGCCGGGTTTGTAATTCATCGCCTTTGTTCGCCCTTCCACCTCGGCTTACATGGTGACCTCTTCGTATCCCCCTCCACGTGCTGCTGAAATGGCGATCAACACCTCCGGGATTCTCTGTTGAATGCGTGGCCAGGAGGTGCTCTTCAGAGCGACGATGCCGATCCTGCGATCCTGAAGGTTTTGCTGATATCGAAGATTCTGATCTGTAGTCACAAACACTTCGTATCCGTTTTCTTCAGCGAGTTTAAGTAATTCACCGTTTGTGACGGTGGACCAATTCATTTCCGCTGTTGTGTCGATCGTGCAGGAGTGTAGGTGTCTTCTGAGCGGAGCTGGAGTCCCCTGATCAAAGAGAATCTTCACATCAGGCGGGTTGGAGAAGGCTGGCTTCGGCGTGTCGGAGCACAGCTTCAACGTGCTGCCGACTTACTCCGGGAAACCACTCCAGGAATTCGTCAGTGGAAGCCCCATCGGCGAGGTTTTCAAATAACGCGGCCACTGGAACCCGCGTTCCACGAAAAACCCACGCACCACTCACACGCTCGTGAGAGCGCTCAACAACCGAACAAGTGTTCCAATCACTCATAGAGTGATGATACCAGATTCAGAGCGGCACTCAAGGCAGATCTTCCAGAGCAACTCAATCTAACTCCTTCTTTTTGCCCACTTCGACGCTCAGAACGACGATTACAGCTGAGGGGCACTGAAGTGAGCCGTAGCTCCGTGAAATAACCAGTCAAACTTTTCATAGCGCGAAATCTGGCAACCGAAGCAAAATAAACGCGGTCCCGCTGTTGCCGCCACTGAGTTGTCGTTCTGTGCTTCTCTTATCAATAGTCGGGTAACAGTGCGTAGATGAAACACAGAACAAGCGCCCCCATAAAAGATCTTTTCAGAAGACGCCTCTCTGGTCTGGTCTTTCTGCAAGTGCTCATCATCCAGACTCCGTGAGCGATCATAACCGTTCCATAGACAAGCCATGACCATGAATGAAACGCGCCTCTGTTGTAGGACATATGAAGGTAAATCCCAATGCCCGGCCAACCAATAACAACTCCCGCGCTTACGATTGCCGCTAAGCGCCTTGCTTGGTCGGTGACACTGGGAGGGATCATTTTGCGTAAAAGCTCAGGGAAGGCTACCTCGGATGTGGGGTGGAATGCGAAGGGTAGAAAGGTGAGGCAGGCCAACGAAACAGCTGGTAGCCGACACCTGTAGCTTCTTGGCCCCGGATCTCAGAGTTCTTCTTTTTGATAATACTTTCGAGTTGGCGGATGGGCTTTGTGGATTGGAGGGACGGGTATTTTTATTGGCTTCTCGTAGCTTGCGCTAAAGTTGAGCCCGGCGGAATACCGTTCCTGGTCGAAAAATCCGTCGAAATTAGTATCCTCCCGTTCAAGGATCGGAGTGTCCAAAGCGCCATCCAGGGCATCCCGGAAGAAGTCAATGACTCCGTCTCCATTCCGATCAATGAATTTCCTGTTTCCAAACTTCCATTCCGATACAATTATTCGTCGCTTGGGATTTGGCTCTGAGTGCGGTGCCAACGTCGAGGGGGGCTTTACCGCTGTTCTGGGTGGCGACGAACGTGCGTATAGCTTAGAGGCGCAGCCGCAAAAGTTGCAGACCACAATTATCTGAACAAGCGTCAGAATAAGGAGAGAGCGTTTCATTTGTTGCCAACTTTCGAAGTTTGGCACGGCGAAGCTTGGGCGTCCAGAGTGAACGGAGGCTTTGCCAGGGCAATCGCATTAAAGGAGGACGTTCGCGCCAAGCCCGCAAAGCACGCCAAGATCGAGAAGGACATGGGATTTTTAATGTTCGAATGTTCGATGCGGACAGGAATGTCCACGCTCCTTTGCTGACTTTGCTTGCTTCTGTATCAGCCTCTGACTCTAGAGTTCTTTGGACCAACCACGAAGCACGAAGTTGAGGCTCAACTTGGGCGCGGCTTTAACTCTCCGGGCAAACGGCTTCAAAACAGGCGAGGAAGCCGGGCGCGAAGTCCTGGGGGCGTGCTGCGATCCATCGGCGCACGAGGTCGAGGGGGAAAAATTCCACGCAATCGATCTCTTCGGGGGCCACGCGGAAGGGGCCTTCGTGGGTGGCGGTGTAGGTCTGCACAAACTCCCAGCCTGTTTGCTCCATGGCTGGCAGTTTGGAATGGAATTTCAACGGCACATCAACGCCGATCTCTTCGACGAGTTCGCGGGCGGCGGCCGCGTCGTAGGTTTCGTCTGCATCCAGGTGGCCTGCTGCGCTGGAGTCCCATACGCCGGGATGTTTGTCTTTGAGGTGCGAACGCTTTTGCAGAACCAGCTCGCCGTGTCGATTAAAAATGAACAGATGCACAGCCCGATGCCGCAAGTTATTCACATGCACAGAGCTACGGGTGTTTTTCCCAATTTTTTCATCATTTTCGTTGACGACGTCGAAGATCTCTGAACCCACGTCGTATCGGGAATCGCCCTGAGGCCCTGTTAGTATGCGGGTCAGGCGCACCCATTGATGTAAGTCAAGAGCTTCGGCGCGCACTGTGACGGGAACGTCGAGTTCCGCGCAGATCGCGGGCCAATCGGTGATCTCGTCTTTGAGCATTTTATGCAGTTGTTTGCGGCGTTGGGAGAATCCACGCTTGACGAGGCGGTTGAAACTTTGCGGGTCGCAGGGCTCTACTTCGCCAGGCTCCCGGCGGGTGAGCCTCACGATGGCGGAGTCCACTCCCGGGCGGGGCCAGAACACCTCTGGAGGCACGTTGCGGAGGAATTCCACTTTCCAGCTGCGGCCCAGCACGAGAGTCAAGCGGCCATATTCGGAGGTGGATGGCGATGCGGAAAGCCGCTCGGCAAGTTCTTTTTGAACCATCACAACCACTTGGCGCGCAGGGCATTGCGTCGACGTAAAGCGGAACAAAACCGGACTGGTCACTGAGTAGGGAAGGTTGGCCACGATGTCCACCGGACCACCGGGAAAGAGCTGGCGTGTGTCGAAATCAGTTGCATCTTGTTCGTGCACAACGATGGGCTGCTCGGCAAACCGCTCGCGGATCCAGCGTGCAAGCCGTCCGTCTTTCTCTATGACCGTGAGCCCGCCCGACCGGTCCACCAAGTAGTCTGTGAGCGCTCCGAGCCCGGGTCCGATCTCCAGGACGGGTGTGCCGTCGTCAGGTCCAAGTTGTTGCACAATCCAGCGCCGCAGTTGGTCGTCGTGGAGGAAATTTTGTCCGAGTCCCTTGGCGGGACGGACCCCTAGCAGGTCACAGGCAGCTCGAATCCCGGTAAGCGTCATGACAATGTAAATTTGTCCCGGACCCGTGTTTGCCCGGTTGTTGCAAAAGCGTGAACCGGGTAGAATTGCGAAAGCTTTTTCACAAGTTATTCACAGGGCATTGAGGAATGTTCCACGTGGTGTCCGTTATGCTCTATTGGAGGACTTTCAGGAGTTGTTCCACGTGCGCTGCGGGTTGAATTTTACGTAAAATCGATTGAATTTGCCCCTGGGCATTGATTACAAATGTCGAGCGCTCGGTGCCCATGTATTTTTTGCCGTACATCGACTTTTCCACCCAAACGCCGTAATCCTCGACAATTTTTTTGGACGGATCACTGAGCAATGGGAATGTGAGGCTGTGTTTTGCGATGAATTGGGTGTGGCTGGCTGGCGGATCGATGCTCACGCCGAAGACAGGTGCCAATTTTGAGACTTCCGGCCATGCGTCGCGCAGGGCACATGCCTGGGTGGTGCATCCCGGCGTGTCATCTTTTGGGTAAAAATAGAGGACGAGCGGTTTACCGGCAAAATCTGCCAATTTTACCTCCGTCCCCTCGCCGTATTGCCCGCCGACGGCGGTGGCAGTGAAATCCGGCGCCGCGTCGCCCGCTTGTAGTTCGATACTCATAGTTAAGTCCCATTGTTTGCCATTTCAGCTCCTCGCCGCAAGCACTATGGCAAAACGAGCGCGCTATTTGCGAGCAGGCTGTCGACCGCGCTACGCAACTCCTTCGATCCGCCATAGCGATCGATTTCTTTCGAAATCTGAAGCCAGTGAGAAATGACCAACGGATCCTCGGTCTTGCGGGCTGCCAACTTTTCGTAATCGAGGGGCGGCAATGTCTCCGCCCTGCCGGTGAGCCCGGCGATTTCCAGGCAGGCGAGTGTGCGGTGGCATTTCTCGCATTCGCCGCAATTACCATGGGCTTCGGGGTTTTGCCAGCAAACGCGCAGACTGCGCAGTGCATAGTCCCAGTTTTTAAGCGCCATGAGTTTTTCCGTGCGGGAGTGCGTGTCGCCATGGTGCACGATTTGCATGCGGGAGCCGCTAAAAAGCGGGTCCAGCATTGGCATTGACCCCGCCGGGGCCAAGGTCTCGGGATCATAGCTGGCTGCAATGACGGCTTTTGAAAAAATTCCTGAAAGCAAATGCGCAGTGCTGGCAAGTCCTGCACCGAACATACGCGTCCCCCACGGTGCAAATTTCTCAGTGGTGTCTCGGAGGTTGGTGCGCACCACATGAAGCGGCAGGCCAACATCGGCTGCCAGCGCAGCCACGTTTTTAAAAGTGGCATCCCAAAGTTCACCATCGTCCAATCGAACATCGAACCCGTGGACGAGCACGAGCGCGTCCAGTGAGTCCCTCAACGACATGACCGAATAACAGGAATCCACCCCGCCAGTGAGGAATGCTAACGTGCGCGGCTTCTCACGTGGAGAAGCAGCGGCAGAGACCCCACCCGTAGTTTCCACGGCCACCGTAGCTGAGGTGGGATGCACCTTTGTGAAATACGCTTGCAGGGGACCACCATTTTCCAGTTGCACCGGGTCTACGGTGCCATACAGCCGCAGGCGGCCCATTTGACCATTCATGGCCATCACAAGCGCTGGAGCGAATGCCGCGTTGCTGACAAATACGTTTTTCTCTTTAGGATTGTCGAATTCGTAAAAAACGCGTGTGCGCAGGCCATGGCACGCAAACTCCCACTCCGCGCGAGTGATCCCGCGCGACGTGATCTGGCCGGGGAAGTCGACGATACATCCGTTCTGCTGGACAAATGGAGAGGGCGGGATTGGACGGAGGATCCACGGGTTCCAGACAGCGGGGTCGCGGCGCTTCAACTTCGCCGGAAATGCCGGCCGGTATTGCCGGTACCATTGGTCAAGAGCGATGACATTTTTAATGGGATGCGCGCGCACAATGCTGGATCCCGCAGGAGTGTCGGTGCGCGATGCTTCTGCCCATGCTTGCACGGCATTGAGCGCTTCTCCCATGCCGCCCGGCTTGCTTATCCGAACCCGTAACTTTTCCCACGGGGAATCTGGATGCAGTGTGTAAAGCCTTCTGTAGAATTCCGTATCATTCGGCCCGGCCGGTTTGCGCCTTGCGCGTTTCTCTGGAAGGGTAGGAAGCGGGACCTGGTCGCGCTCCACGAGATAGCGCGGAGTGTGGTGAGTTTTATCGACCGGCAGTGCAGCAAGTTTTGGAAACTTTTGAACCAACCAGGATTCATGGAGCTGTCTGCCTTCGAGAAATTCCGGCGGCATGGCTTCTATCAAAGACTTCCAGCGGACATCGGTGATCGGTAGGACCGGCCAAAGATATTGGGCCGTGATCCATAGAGCGGCGGCCGTTTGGTGGCGGCCGCGGTATCTCATGATGTGCCGGAGAAAAGGGTGAGAGTACGGTTGGACGCAATCGCTTTCCCATTCGTGCTGGATGGATTGGTGGAGGCTTTCAAGGTGCTTGGAGGGATCGTGGGGTCCCCAAAGTCTTTGAAATTCGTCAAGGTAAAGACCGCAGGCCAGATTGCGATGGAAGCAGTAGCTCAGGTCGGTTTTTGCCCCGGAGTTCGATTTACTCAGCGTGAGACACGCATCGAGCAGCAACCCACCGACGTATCGCTCGCCGTGTCTGGCCAGCTCCCTTGCGGCAAACCACATCCAACACGCATTCGGAGCGCCATTGGTCAGATGCTCCCAACGCAGGTTCTGTTTCATTCCGAACTTGAACGCCTTTTCGGGGACTGGGCAGGGGTGAAACGGGATTCCGTAGGCTTCGGCCACCGAGAGGGCACAACGCATTTCAATGTCCTCTGTCTCGCCGAAGCAGACGACATTTGCCACAGTGGCCTGTGTTTCCACTGCAACCGCGAACATGGTCCTTGAGTCCAAGCCGCCACTTAACATCGCAGTGAGCTTTCCAGAGCTTCGAGCGAGCGAGCGTTGCATCGCGGCAACGGATTCCTCATGCAGGATATCCAAAGCAGCAGACGGACCCATTGCTTGCAGTTGGCTGCGCGACCATATCTCCGGCATCCGAGGAAATGGCACCTCACGGGCGGGAGCACCCGTCTCCCAATGCACGGAATGACGGAACTCCGGGATCTGAATTTTTTCCCAAAGGCTGGAGCCCACTTCCAATCCGCCAAGGGTGAGGAGCTTAGTGACGCCTTCGGCACTCCAACGGCGCGGACAGGCGGGATGGCCTAGAATCAGGGCTGGACTGGACGCGATGATACAGCGTTTTGAATCGGACCAATAATAGATTGGGAACAGGCCATCGATATCACCTCCCACAGAAATCCATGCTCGGCCTTCGGATCCTCCACCGGCGGCGAGCACATGAAACCCGTCCCTCAAGGGAAGGCCATCTGCGAGGTCCTGTGCCGCGATTGCCGCCAGGCCCTCGGCAGTGAAATCGGAATCACCGAGACACACTGCACAGGACTGACCGGTCGATGAAACCACGATGGGAGTGGAACGCACACGGGCATACACGATGGACACATCACCCGCCGACACCGAGTCGACGCGCATCTGGCGATGCACCCGGATGTTGCCGCGCAACCATCGATGGAACCGCTTCCGCGATTTGGGATCAGGATCGGAAAAGATGCAGAAATTAGCCATTACCGGGGTTGCATTTTACAGACGCGGGCGAGTATTGCAGGCACAGCGTCAAAGTGCGAGATATCTCCGCTATCCACCAGCCGAAGGGCATCTTTTTCAGAAGAGAAAACCCATTTACCGAGGTATTCGTGGCAAGACTCCAGGGTCATTTCCGGCGCGGCGCGACGCCATTGAGCTTTTGGAAAATGGACGTTTCCACCATTGGCCCACACGTTGGACAATGCACTTTCACGCTGAAATTTCTTGAGCCACTGGTCCGGGCTTACGATGAAATAGTGCACATGGAAACCTTGACGCTTGGTGGACAGGGGCAGGATGCCTCCGAACCTGTGCAGCCTGCCCCATGAGTGCGGGTTCACTGCGCGGAGGTCTTTGCTGAGCCGCACCAAGGCTTTGCCCATCACATGGCCGTAGTTGCGATCCACGATGCGCACTTCGCCGGTGAGGGGATCCATCACTTCGCGCGGCAAAGGCTCGGTTTTTTGGAGGTAAGGATTCTGCCAGAATGGGGAAAACGGTTTGCCGGAGTCACGCAGCACCGGGAATGATTCCCGGGGTGCCATCACGATCTGATCAATCTCCGGCGGGGTTCTGGCGATCATTCCATGCAGACTTGCGCGATGCAGCAGCTTGGTGCCGGGGTCCGGCGCTCTGCCGCCGCGGGATTGCAGGGCAGGATTATTTCCAAACGCAAACTCATCGGGATCAATATGCAGGAGCCACTGCATGCCGCCATCCAATGCGAGAGCAGCTGCTTCATCTGCGCACTCGTTTTGCCAGTTGTGGAGGATCTTGAGGTTCGCGGGCT
>JBGTCP010000109.1:0-1623 GCA_041748815.1 Chthoniobacterales bacterium | reverse complement strand
CAACAAGTCCAGCAAACGCCTCAGCTGTCACACGCAGCATGTTGGTATGCGCATCAAGCACCGACTTATTCGTGCGGCTCGTGCGGCCATGAATCGCCAACGGCACGCCTTCAGCATGAAAGGCCGATGCAATCTTTGCCCAGATCAGCCGGGCAGCACGCACCTTTGCAATTTGCATAAAAATTTTCGAAGTGAGCGAAACCGAAGCCAGAAACTGCGACGCTGCATCCGCCGGAGCAATCCCGCGGTTGATGAGTTCCCGCATGGACTCCGCGGCGGTCGCCGCGAGCATCGCCAGTTCCTCTACTGCATGGCAGCCAGCCTCGGCATAAGCGGATGTTTCGATGCCCACGGTTTTCAGCCCGCGTTTGCTCTCCAGATTCCAGCGAGCAACCTCCGCAAGGTCATTGAAAAGTTCGCTCAGTGCAGTCGGCGAGGCACCCGCTGTAGCATAAGCCGTGAGCGGATCCGCGAGTATGCCACCGTGCCATGTCATATCGGCGCTTTCCACCAACGCAACAAATGGAACAGCCGTGGCTCCCGCGTGAATGAAGACCGGGCACTCCGCGCTCACCACACTTTCAAATGCCAACCGCAATTCTTGAGCAGACTGAATATCTAACCCGTCCTGATAAGCCGGAGCCAAGTGCACCGTCACCGCATCCTGACCACGCGCCATATCCTCCAAAACGATGGAGCGAAATTCCTCCGGACTCCCGGCCACAATTTCCTGGGCAATCCGGCAACGTGTAGTGCCTGGGAAATTCCCCCGCAAAAACGGAGCCACTCCGGGCCATGTGTCTGGAACCAATGCGGAGTTCTCAGGATCATAGATCGGCTGGAGCGTGATGCCTTCGGGCAGCTTTTTGCAGAGTGCTTTTTCGAAGGGCACGCCACTTAATGATGCTTCGGCGGATTCTTTCCACGCGGCATGCGTGGCAGAATCGAATTCCTCTAGTGTGAGTTCAGTTTGCATGGATAAAATAAAATTTTAGTGAAGTTCCTCGATGAGGGCCTCGGTAACGCGCCCATCAATCGTGATCCTCATTTTCCTCGAACCCGGAGGAGCAGAAGCAGGTGCCTTGGTCGAAGTCTCAGCGACAGGACCAGATGATTCGGGTTTCTTTTTAAAAAGAGCTGCAAATTCCAGCGGGAACATGGCGTGCAGCACACAGGCTTCGTCGTCCGTTGGCAGTCCCTTTTCTTCCAGCTCCTTGCGGAGTTTCGGCATGCCTGGATCGAGCAGATCGGCAGCGCGCCCTTCCATCGGTTTCTCGCCGGTTTTTGCTTCGATCATTTGCACGAGCTCTTTATTCACGGGCCCCGGAGTTTTTCCGTATTTACCCATCGCAATGTCGCTGGCTGCGGGAGCGAGGTTTTTCCAGCGACCAAATTTCACATTCAGCATCGCCTGCGTTCCCACGATCTGCGATGTGGGCGTGACCAGCGGGATGAAACCAAGTGCTTCACGCACCACCGGAATCTCACGCATCACCTCTTCAAAACGATCTGCCATTCCCTGTTCCTTGATCTGATTGCGGAAGTTCGAGAGCATCCCGCCGGGGACCTGATAGAACAGAGTGTCGCTGTCCACCATCTCATTGGCATGGGAGGTAAATGCCG
>JBGTCP010000108.1:0-8061 GCA_041748815.1 Chthoniobacterales bacterium | reverse complement strand
TGCCCGCGAAAGTGGAATCAACGCTCGATCGTCGCCGTGCCATCGAAGGCGCGGATTACGTTATCAGTACGATCCGCCAGGGCGGGCTCGAAGCGTATCAATCGGACATCGACGTGCCCCTGAAATATGGTGTCGATCAATGCGTCGGCGACACAATTTGCGTGGGCGGGATCATGTATGCTCAGCGGACGATTCCTGCGTTGCTGGACTTCTGCAAGGACATCCGCGAGCTGGCTAAGCCAGGCGCGATTTTTTTCAATTACTCAAACCCTATGGCGATGAACACGTGGGCCAGCAATCAGTATGGCGGAGTTCAAACCATCGGACTTTGTCATGGCGTGCAGGGAGCTCATTGGCAGATTGCGCGTTGCATCGAGCGCTGGGCTCGTAAGAAAAAGCTCATCAAGCAGGATGAGACCATTCATCGCAATGATGTGGATGTGATCGCGGCCGGACTTAACCACCAGACATGGTTCCTGAAAGCCGAATGGCGCGGCATCGATTTCATTCCAAAATTGCTCGAGCTGTTTCAGGATCATCCGCAATACTCAAAGACCGAAAAGGTGCGGATCGATGTGCTCAGGCGCTTCGGATACTACAGCACAGAATCAAACGGTCACCTGAGTGAGTATCTTCCCTGGTATCGTAAACGTCCGAATGAGATAAAAAAGTGGATCGATCTTTCATCGTGGATTCATGGTGAGACTGGCGGGTATTTGCGCGTTTGCACAGAAGGCCGCAATTGGTTTGAAAGCGACTTCCCGAACTGGCTCAAGGAAGAACCTGAGCCCATCACTTCTGAAAAACGGAGCGAGGAACATTTATCGTATATTCTGGAAGCGCTGGAAACCGGCAAAGCTTACCGTGGCCATTTTAATATCATCAACGAAAACCACATTACCAATTTGCAGAACGGCTGTGTGATTGAGATCCCTTGTTTCGTGGATCGGCTTGGGATTCATGCGCCGGTTGTTGGAGACTTGCCGATGGGATGCGCAGCGACTTGCTCGGCATCCGCCCGCGTCCAGCAACTTGGCGTCGAGGCCGCAGTGCATGGCGATCCGCACCACTTACTCATGTCGATGATGCATGATCCGCTTACCGGTGCAGTGTGCAATCCCGAAGAGATCGCGCAGATGACTGACGAAATGCTCGTTGCCCAGGCTAGCTGGCTTCCGCAGTATAAGGCGGAAGTGACGCGTGCTAAACGGCGCCTTGCGGAGCATGAAAAAAATGGCACCCGCGTGAAACTGAAATCCACACAAGGAGCCGCACGCATCAAGACCAAAGAACTCAGCGAAATGCTCAAGGACAAAGAGGCGTCCCGTGCCAACGCAAAAGCTGCCGACAAAGGCAAGATGACCAAAAACAGCGGATAGTAGACCGCGATTTGATTAAATACCGCGCACTTGGATCTGTCTCACGGCCTCAAAGAGCACAATCCCGACGGAGGTGGCAAGATTGAGACTGCGGACCTCCGGTCGCATCGGGATGGTGATGCATGTTTCGGAGTTTGCGTGTAGCAATGCCTCGGGCAGGCCTTTGGTTTCTCGTCCGAAAACCAGGTAATCACCGGCCTGGAAGTCCACAGCGTGATAAACCTGCCCAATCTTCGTTGTGCAAAACCACAGCTTCGCTGTTGGCGGTAGATGCTCTACAAACGCCGACCACGACGCATGTTCTGTGAGCAGCAAGTGTTGCCAATAGTCCAAACCCGCACGTTTGACAGATCTTTCATCGATGGAAAATCCCAGCGGATGTACGAGATGCAGCCGTGTTGCTGTGGCCACGCACAGACGGCCGATAGAGCCGGTGTTGGGTGGAATCTCAGGCTCCACCAGCACAACGTTAAGACCGGGTGCGGTGGAGAGTTCCAAGCGGGAATGATGTGATCAGCCGTTTGAAAGGCGGATCTGCAAAATTCTTAGTTGCTGACGGCGACTGGATCGACGTTCACGCGGCGGCCGGCGCGATCAAAACGCACGGTTCCGTCGACGAGTGAGTAGATCGTGTAGTCGCGCCCGAGCCCGACATTTTTGCCGGGGAGGAACTTGGTTCCGCGCTGACGCAGGATGATATTGCCTGCGATGACAGTCTCGGAGCCGAATTTTTTAACGCCAAGTCGTTTGCTGACGCTGTCGCGTCCGTTTTTGACGCTGCCTTGTCCTTTTTTATGTGCCATAAGCCTGTGAAAGTGTGTGAGTGGAGATCAAGCGACGATGGAGTCGATCTTAACGCGGGTCAGTTGGCGGCGGTGGCCGACGGTGCGGTGGTAGCCTTTGCGGCGTTTGTATTTGAAAGCGATGACTTTTTTGGCTTTGCGCTGCTCAATGACTTTCGCTGTGACCTTGGCTCCGGAAATCGCGGGTGTGCCCTGTGTGATGTTGTCGCCATCGGAGATAAATAGCACTTCGTCGAAGTCGAGAGTGTCAGCAGCTTCCACGGGAAGGCGCTCGACATCGATGATGTCGCCGCTGGATACCTTGTATTGCTTGCCGCCGGTTTTGATGATTGCGTATGCCATAGTGCTTGGAAATTGGAGAGTCGTGGAGACTTCCACAGCTGCGGGAGCAAGACAAGAGGAAAATTTGAGTTTTTCACTTACTTTTTAGTATCTCTCTGGATAGAGGGCCATGGCGCGGGCTTTGAGTAGTTATTTGAGATCCGGCGACTGGCTGAGACGGAAGATCTGAAGCTCGTAATTTGCCTCGGCCCCTGGAAGCCTTGGACCTCGTTCGAAGATTGCCTCGTTTTCGAGTGTTTGGATCAGCAATGGATATTGCGATCGAACCATGGGCACCATCCCGATGGCAACATGCAGGGGGCGGTGTGTTTTGGCGCATGTGCTGACAAGGTTAATGAAATCGTTCATTTCGGGAAACTTGGTGTGCGCATGTGGATCATAAAGTCTGGCCCTCCGGTAGAGTAATGCTGTTTCCATCCCCGGTCTGTTTAAACCGGAGCCCGGCAGCCTTGTGAGCGCTGAAGCAGTGCGAAGGTCCTCGATGGGATAAGTATGCATCGCAGTAGTGATGGGTCCGACTGCTTGAGCGTAAGAGACAAGCAGAACCAATACGAAAACGGCTCCCAGCCCGGTGTGCCGGGTTTTCAAACGCGTGAGCCGTGCGCGAGTGCAGCGCAGCAGACCGGAAAGGCGCACTATCACTAAAATGAGCAGAATCCCGAGGACAGGAGTGAGGTACCAGTGATACAGGTAATGACTCTTCAAATAGGATACTGCAATTAGTGCACCGCCACCGGCGAGGCTTGCTCCAAAGATGGCTGGCACTGCCCAACCTGTCTGTCGTTTGAGCACTACGAGCCCGGCGATCACTCCGGCCAAACCGATGAGCAGCACTGCCAGCCATCCACTCGATCCTGGTGTGAGCAGGTATTGCAGTGAGATTGCCGCCGGGTTGCTGACCGAGGGATTATTCCACAGTGCGCCGTGAAACATCAGCGAGTGATGCACCTGATGCTGGATCTCAGATTCAGTCCCAGCGCAATGAGAATCACCGCATGGATGATGACCAGGTAGATCAGGGAGCCGGGCCATGCGAGCGCCATTGCGCCTGAGCACAAAACGCCCGTGATGCTCCATCTCCAACGTGTATCTCTTCCAGCGAGCGCTGCGGAGAAGATCAACCCCATCAAGGCAAGTTGCGTTAATGAATAGCCTCGTGCTTCGGTGGAATAGCGGAGGTGCCAGGGATGAACTGTCAGTGCAGCAGCCACCAATGGTCCTTGAAGCGGAAGCCCGGCCCATCTTGCCCACTCTTCGTCACCCCAAAGGCTGTGCTCCATCCTGGGCAGGCGCATCAGTAACGCCGCAAGGAGAATGCAGATTAACCCGATCGAGAACAGGAGATGTCCCTTCGAAATGGCGTACCGGGGACTTTGGACAGGACCTGCATGCTTGAGGGTTGCCCACCATGGGGTTGTGGCGAGCAGGGCGGCAGTGATCACTACACCAAGCAAAGCTGCCTACCAGAACCCGGTGTCCATGTAGTCTGCAAGTCTGGGAATTTTACCGCTCCCGACGCGCTCGGCCCATTCAGTTTTCCAAGGCCTGCGCTTGGTCAAACGGTAGATGAAAAATCCCAGCATGATGCACTGAGGAAGCAACCACGGCCAAAACTTTCGCAAGAACGCGGTCACGACTGCACCAACCTTTCTCAGTGGGTGATCGGTCACTCTTTTAATGCGGGATTGGTCTTAAGCGACCGCATCTGGAACTGTTGTGATGTCGAAGACGTCTGTAAAATTTGGATTTATCAATATGACTTCGAGTAGCGAATCCCCAGTATTGATCCACTGGTGCGGCGTGGACAGATCCAGACGGACCGTGTCACCCGCAGCCAGCCGAACGCTTTTGTCTGCAAGGCGCAGTGAGCACTTTCCTTGCACCACATGACCAATCTCGTGCATACTACGCCGTGCTCCGCGGAGGGCAGTCTTGCCTTTGGGCTGGACTCGCAGTCTCAATACCGTCAGTGCGGCAGCCGCCTCCGCAGGCATTAAAAATTCAATTGAAGCTGACTCCCAGGTGCACAAAAACTGCCTGGGCTCGTACTCTCTGACAACCAATGCATTGATGTCCTCAGCTTTTTTGCTCAGAAATTGAATAACATTCATCCCAAGTCCCTCACAAATCCGCGCCAGGGAGTCGAGCGAGGGGGACGTCTGTCGCAACTCTATTTGAGATATGAAGCTGGACGAGCATCCACAGAGTTCAGCTAGTTCCCTTTGTGAAATACCCATACTCTGTCGAATCGATTTCAACCTCTTACTAATTTGCATAGACTTCATCTTTGTGGTCCTTCTTCCATAATACCAGCCGGAAAATGGCCAATAAACTGTTGCGTGGTGATAGGTGAATTTGATCCGCCAAAATTTTGGCCAAAATTTCACTCGAATTGTGTCCCCCTCGAATCATAATGCCCGATTGGGACACTCATCCGAGCTTACGGGATCGGCGTTGCCTTTACAAAAAAATATGAAAATTCTACTCCTCGGCGCCGGTGGCTTCATCGGTGCAAACTTAACTGAACGACTTATTGCAGATGGCGTGCATGACATCACTGCACTGGATATCGAAAGCGAAAAGCTGGATGGCGTCCTTAGCAGTGAGCGACTGACCTATCTCCACTTCGACATCCGTGAAAACAGCGACCGGCTTGAGCAGCTCACCATGGAAAGCGACCTCGTTGTCGACCTCGTGGCTCTCGCCAATCCAGCTCTCTATGTCACGGATCCGCTCGATGTCTTCAAATTGAACTTTACGGAAAATCTCCGCATCGCCGAGTTCTGTGTGAAGCATAAGAAGCGTATTGTTCAATTCTCAACCTGCGAAGTGTATGGAAAGACAGTGGCGAGTGTTTTGGGTGAGGATCCGGCCAAAATGCCGTTCCCGTTTCAGGAGGACGAAACGCCGCTCATCATGGGGCCTGTGAAAAACCACCGCTGGATCTATGCCTGCGCCAAGCAGTTGCTCGAGCGTGTGCTTCACGCCTACGGACTCGATTGCGGGTTCAATTATACCATCATCCGGCCCTTCAATTTCATTGGGCCACGGATTGATTATCTCCCGAGCGAGAAGGCCGGAAATCCGCGTGTCTTCAGCCACTTCATGAATGCACTCCTGTACGGGACACCCATGCAATTGGTGGACGGCGGCATAAATTACCGCGCTTACACGCATATCGATGATGCTGTGGATTGCATTGTCAGAATCCTTGATAATCCCAACGGAGTCTGCGACCGCGAGATTTTCAACATCGGCACGCCCGAGAATGAACTCACCATCCGCGAGCTGGCAGAAAAAATGCGCGAAATTTTTGACAAGCATTTCCGCAGTGAAAAGGATCCGTTCCCTGAAATTGTCAATGTCAGCGGCGAGGAATTTTACGGTAAGGGCTATGAGGACTGTGATCGCCGCATCCCTGATGTGACAAAAGCACGCACACTTCTTGGCTGGAAATCCACCCACGATATCGACTCCGTGCTCTATCATACGATGGAATATTTTGTAACGAAGTTCCGGGCGTCCGAGTCTGCGGAAGCTGTTTGATTTCCTGAACCATCACGCCGTAACCGGAACCCATACCGGGTGTTCCGGCATTGGCCCTGCAGCGGCCAGCCGGACACTTGGTATTTCTGTGCCTTGCTCTCCTCCTGGAGGCATCCTCGGTTCATTATCACGTAGCAGATGGTTTGATCCACTGTGGTTTTGAAGGAGCCATCTGCCTAAAGTCCATGCACTGCGCATTGATGTAGAGTGTGCACTTTTTGTGTGATCTCCACTGTTGCGTTTTTGAGCGGATGTCGTCATGGTTCCCGCCCCATGTGGAAAGGAAGATTTCAATCTGAGACTGCCGAGGCAGTTAAAAATTTTGGCGAGTCGGTATCGTATGACTGGCGCTTGTATCGTCACGACATCGCAGGCTCGATCGCACATGCCCACGCGCTTCACGACGCCGGAATTCTGACAGCCTGCGAGCTCACGCAAATTGAAGAGGGACTGAAATTTGTCCAACTTGAGATTGAGTCCGGCAATTTCGAGTTCAGTGAATCCCTCGAAGACGTGCACATGAATATTGAGTCTGCACTGACTGCGCAGATCGGGTCCGCCGGGGCCAAGTTGCATACGGCGCGGAGCCGGAATGACCAAGTGACGACTGATCTGCGGCTGTATTTGCGGGATGAAATCGATGCCATCTCGCGTGGTATCCGCGGCTTTCAATCGGAGCTGGTCCAGTTTGCCCGGCGTGCGGGTGAAGTTTTGTTGCCGGGATATACTCACCTTCAAAGAGCTCAGCCGGTATTTTTTGCGCACCATTTGCTGGCCTACGTGGAAATGCTCGAGCGTGATCTGGGCCGGCTTGCAGACGCTCGTGCACGGATGAATGTCTTACCGCTCGGCTCAGGTGCGATTGCAGGATCGACCATTATTCTGGATCGTGAAGCAGTGGCCGCTCGGCTTGGCTTCGACGGGGTGACTCATAATAGCATGGACGCGGTGAGTGACCGCGATTTCGTGGTCGAGTTGCTCGGCGCTTTGGCGTTGCTCGGCGTGCATCTTTCCAGGTTGGGCGAGGATGTCATCCTTTGGGCTTCTTCGGAATTCGGCTTTGTCAAATTGAGCGACCGTTATACCACCGGCTCCAGTCTTATGCCGCAAAAGAAAAATCCGGACGTCGCAGAACTCACCCGCGGAAAGACCGGACGACTCATCGGCAATTTAGTGTCTTTGCTGACCACCATCAAAGGTCTCCCCATGACTTACAACCGGGATCTTCAGGAGGACAAAGAGCCGGTCTTTGATTCCGTGGATACTGTGAAAATTTCGCTCGAGGTATTTGCAGGGATGATTAGTGAAGCGGAAGTCGTGGAGCCTGCGATGTCGGCCGCCGCTGCTGACCCGATGTTGCTGGCCACCGATATTGCAGATTATCTGGTGCTCAAGGGCATCCCGTTCCGCCAGGCGCACGAGATCGTCGGCAAGCTCGTGGCACATTGCATCGGCACCGGCAAAACTTTCCCCGAACTCCAGCTCAGCGAGTATCAGGCCCTTAGTCCCGCATTCACCGACGAGGTCTTTGACCTCTTCAGCCTCACCAAAGCGATGGAGGCACGGCAGGCGACTGGTGCTCCCTCGCTCACAAATATCCGCAAAGAAATTGCACGCTGGCAGGCATCACTGGCAAAGTGATCCCTCCGCAAACAACCCCGCGGCCTGATTTTTTTTTATGACACAGAACATTGATGATACCCGGATCCGTGAATTGAGACCTCTCGTCTCTCCCGCGATCCTGATCGAGGAAATCCCCGCAAGCAACGAAGTGGCCCGGTTTGTCTCACATTCCCGCAAGGCGGTGAGCAGTGTGATCCGTGGTGAAGATGACCGGTTGGTGGTGATTGTCGGTCCCTGCTCGATCCATGATGTTGAAGCGGCCCGCGAATACGCCAATCTTTTAAAGCCAGTGGCTGACCGGCTCGAGGAGGATCTCCTCATCGTCATGCGCGTCTATTTTGAAAAACCGCGTACCGTGGTGGGTTGGA
>JBGTCP010000107.1:0-19660 GCA_041748815.1 Chthoniobacterales bacterium | reverse complement strand
TCGGGCTTGGAAAGATTGACCAGATGGGAATAAACGCTGCCGGAGAAATATTGGAAAACGGAGTATTCCCGCTCAAAAAAATCCACATGCAGTTGGCTGGTATTCGAGAGGAGGTATAGCGGATAATGGGCGCTGAGAGAGGCTGCAAGTTGATGCGTTGCTTCGATGGGAGTGAAGATGTTTTGATAGGCCTCCACAAACTCCTCCCTCGTGCCCTGATATCCCAACACAGAACCGATCTCATCAATAAATGCATCTGTGCTGAGTCCACCGCGTTCATACGAGAGCTTCACGCGCTCCAGTTCATCGTGCGCTGCCTCAAACGGAATTTGCGAGTGGGTGCGGAAATGCTCGACGGCAGGAGCAAAGTCGAAATGCAGCAGAACATTCCCGATATCAAAAATGAAGGCTTGGATCATACGAGCGCGCAAGTTGCCACAGCCCATCTCCGCAGGCAATCCCTCAATACGCCAAGGAGATACACCCGCCAGAATTCAAAGGAGGTGGAGAGCTTGTGTGTTCACACATAGAAGAGTTCCCCCATCCTTACTGGCTGAATGAGCTGAAAATGAGCGGGAAAATGATACCGTCTCCACGACGATAAGGGAAATCCACGTGCAGGATTTGTTCGCCATCCGCATGCTTCAAAACAATCGGATGATTGATCGTGCCAGTGGAGCGCTCGACCCCCGATACGATCATGCTGCCTCCGTGATTGACAAACATTGCCCGTTGCTCGTTCACCTCCCCGCCGATGGTATTCACGAATCCTCCCCACAGTTCCGCGACTCCACCATTGGTGACTTGCAGATAGGGGCCATCGTATTCACCCAGCTTGTACCCCATCACCCATAGCCGTCCTCCATCTACAACCGTGTGCGGAGTTTTTATAACCTGCATGTTCTGGGTATCCCGCTCTGGATTATACTGCCGGGCCCAGACATTCTGATTAGCAAAAATCCATCCCGGCTGATCCTCTGACTCGTTGGACCGGTGGATGCTGAAAACGTTTTCGAGGAAAAGCTCGCCCGTTCCGGAGTTCCGGTAAATGTGACTGCCCGCCGCAAACATGCTGTCGCGGATGATGAGGGTTTTATGACGGTCATTTTGGATGTGATAAAAATGGGCTCCTCCCGAAAAATTGTAGGCGCATCTCTCAATGAGCAGCTCAGGATGCACGGTATCCTCTATAATCAGCACAGGATTTCCCTGGCGCTGCATCTTTCCACCCGTTGGGGAAAGCGCTCCGTAGTTCAAGTCGAAGCGGCGGACATTTCCCCGGATTATCAAAGAATCGCCAAGTTCATAGCGGCGACGTTCAAAGACGATATCTGTCTTGCCCGAGTCAATGGCCGCCTGGATTGCCCCGGCCTCATTCGCGCCGTTATTAGCCTCGATGTAAGAATTGATGTAATCCGTATCCACTCGAAAGGTGTCAGCGTCACCCGCGGCAGGCACCTCCGGCGTGTCGCGCACCGGTAAAAACTCCGTGGGCATGGTCCCGAGCCCGACCGGTGCATCTGAGGACCACAAACCCTCCGGCAAGGTGGTTACGATCTCGCCGCGGTTGTCTACAGCCATCCCATAGCCCTCAATTTTCACTCCTTGCAGAACGAGACTGCCGGCGCGGTTGTCAATCGCTGGGGTCTGGACATCGCCGCCGGAGAGTTCCGACGATAGCACCGTGACCAGGCCCTCGGCATGGTTGTTGATGATGGCAGGGACATGGTTGATGCTGCGCAGACGATGGATCGCCACTGCTTTGCGGTCATTGCGCAGCCCGGCTTCGCTCTGATTCTCCAATAAAATGTCCTCAAGGGTATAGGCTGAGACCTGATGGTTGATGTCGATCCCGATCTTAAACCCGTGCACCTCCAGATGGTGAATAAGCGCTTGTCCGCCCAACTGGGGACGCAGCCAAAGCCCGGTGTCCCCGGCGCCTTCTGGATCTGAGCTTTTTAAAACCACACGTCGTATGGTGCCTACGTTATTGGCAACATACTCGAGCGCCACTGCGCCGGGGTTTCCTGTTCCAACATCGATGGTCAGGTCCATCACTTCATTTTGATGAGCAATATTTGAGCGGCTTCCCTCCAGAAACACCAACACTGGAACCCGGCCGGTTTGAAAGTTCGGACTGTTGTCGGAGAGCCGGATAGTTGATTTGCCGGGACCATCCCCGGTGAACGAAATCTGGCTGGCTCTCGGATCATCTCCTTTGTCGGCACGCAATGTAAGGGTATCGGAGACAAGGTAAGAGCCCTCAGGAAAATAAAGAACTTGCTGAGTCCTGGTTAGCCCCGTTTCCGGCTCCACCTGCTGCTGAATCGCACGGTCAATGGCTTTTTGGATTGCGGCCGTACTGTCTTCTTGGCCAGTCGGATCGGCATTGAACGGCTCCGCGGTAACATCGATGCGGTCCACTTGAGGAAGAGCCTCTTCCTGTGCGATTGCGGATGGCAGGGGGTGCAACGTGGCCAACATTGCGGAAGCAATCATCAGTTTGAAGGTCCGGGTGGCAATGATCGAAGGGGGGGAGTTTGCTTTCATGTGGCTTATTCGTGTAAGCTATGGGCTGCCCGTCTGTCAATTTTTTTCGCTCGTCGCATCGCTTGCTGCTTCTAATTGGCTATTTGCAGGCTTGGTTCGGCCTCGAAAATTCAAAAATAAATATTGACCTGCTGGCTTATTTGAGTAAGCTAATCACGTTTTACCAAACTCCAAACCTCTCAAACCACCCAGTAACAGAAAGAAAAACAATGCAAACAACCCCCGGCACCCGCTTCGCGTTTGGTTCAATCCGAAACCTCCTCCTTGCTACTGCAGCTATCGCTTTTGTGGGCAGTTCATCAGCCGATGCTGCCACCATTGTCACATGGGACGCAGAGGCACCCGATTTTGCCTCTGCACTGGTCACGGGCAACTCCAACACGACCACCATTGAAGGACGCGAATTTAATTCCAATCGGGCTCCCGCGCAGGGTATCACTGTCAGCGAGACTTTTGTCCTGGATGCGATTTATATCGAAATTGGTGACGTGCTTTTGTTTGACACTCAGTTTCAACTGGTTTTGGCACCCGCTACGTTTGATTCGGTGAACAACGCTCTCCTTGCCGATCCTACCGCCAACCTGATTCTGGACGCTACTCTCACTACCCCGGCCAGCACAAACGACCCTGGTAACAATGTGTGGGTTAAGTTCGACATTGAGAACATCACACTAACCGCAAGTCCAAACCCGTATGCTCTGTTCCTGACTTCCAGCCTGGCAAGCACCACCATGTTAGTTAACCGCTCGACAGGAAATTATTTGGATTTAGGCCAAAACCGTTATTTTGAGCAGCGCAACGGAAACCCAAAATTGAACGCGCCAGCTAACGGAACTGCAGACATGCGATTCGCACTCGTGGCAGTGCCTGAACCTTCCTCGGCTCTGCTGGTGGCACTTGCCTTTGGAGCGTTTCTTCGGACCCGCCGTTACCGCCGACCTGCACGGTGACGGTGTGGTATAATTTCCCGTTGGCCGGGAAGTTGGGTGCCTGCCCAAAATTGATAGCTCTAACGCTTCCAAATTCACCCGGGACCCACGACTCCGAAACGGCGGCGAAGCTGGACTGTTGTTCCGACTCATAGCATGAAAATCCATCGAAATCCTCCTCGTGCACACGGGTTCACTCTCGTTGAACTTCTGGTTACCATTGCCATCCTGGCAATTTTGATTGCCCTAATTACCTCCGTCGGCGGATCGGTTCGCATGAGGGCAGATCAGGCCAAGGCAACCTCGAATCTTAAGCAGATCGCCACGGGTTTTCTCCTTTACGCCACAGAGAACAACGGACTTTGGCCGGAGCCCCGCGTTACCGCGGACTTCCAGTGGACTAAAGCTGTGTATCCCTACATCTACCCCGATGAGCCGGCGCCAACCAATGCGGATATTGCCAGCCCTGCACGAGTGTTTGTTTCACCTCGTGCGGATCCCGCGAAACATACCAACGGACGGCTTAATGAAGGAAGCCTCTTGAACGGCAATATAGTGGGTTTCGGCTACAATACCCACCTGCCCGTGGTGGGGCCTTTTCCAACCGCCTATGGCAACAATAAGAAGCGGACTTCTTTGCTCCTGGAAACCCCCGCCAAAACCGCATTGCTTATGGACAGCTACAACTTCGCGGCAAGTCCAGGGGGTATCTGGATTGAAGAAGCCTCCCGCCGCTGGGACGGTCACGTCCTCGTCGCTTATTGCTCGGGAAATGTCGAAAAGATGCCTCTGGAGTCGATTCCTCTCGAAGATGAATCACCCGAAGGTCGCGCATTCTGGTCCGGGCTACCCAATCCCTGAGGTTAGTGCTTGAATTTTCAATGAAGAAAAAAATCACGTCAGCCGAAATTGCGGAATTTGCCAACGTCTCCCGCGCGACTGTCTCTTACGTCCTTAACGGGCACGCCCAGCGGGAACGGATTCCCGAAACGACTGTCAAACGCATTCTCCGGATCGTTGGTGAAACGCAATACCGACCCAATGGGGCGGCGCGCGCCATGCGGCGTAACCGCTTTGATTGCCTTTCGCTCCTGATGAGTTCGAGCACAAAGGGTGTTTGGCTGCCTTTGGGGCTTTTGCGTAATCTCCAGCGCAACACAGCTGCCCGTGGCATGCACCTGAACGTCAGTGAGTTGCCCGATTCCAAACTACTATCCCCGGAGTATGCTCCGAAAATCCTGCGTGAGTTACTTGCGGACGGGTTATTGATCAACTACCCCCAGCCTGTTCCGAGTGGTCTGGAAGAAATGCTTCACAGGTATTCGATTCCTCATATCTGGCTGAATGAGATTCGGGCGCATGATTGCGTCTACCCCGATGATTTTAATGGATGCATCAAGGCTGTCGAACTACTGGCCGGAATGGGACACCGCCGCATCGCTTATCTATCCAAGGGAGGTTCTCAGCACTACAGTCACGGCAAACGGGAACAAGGCTTCCTTGCGGCAGCCCGTAAGGGCGGGATTCAAGGAACGAGCGTCTGCACAGGCACCGCGGAGGACGAAGCGTCATTCCGTGACCAGGTCGAAGCCATGCTGCGAGATTCAAATCGCCCGACGGCCTGTATCGGATATTCCGCACTGGAATTGCAGATCACCTTTGCGGTGGCACTCAGGATGGACCTTCGTATCCCGCAGGATTTGTCACTCCTGACCTTTGATGTTCATCATCCCCCCTTGGGCGATCTCACGCAGAGTACGCTGACCATTCCTCAGCGCGAAATGGCTGACGTGGCGGTGGATTTACTTCTCAAGAAGATCGAGCAACCAGCCGAGTATATGGATCCGGCACCCATCCCTTACGCTGATGATATTGGCGGTGAAACGTGTGCGCCCCCTGGAGGTCCATAAAGAACCCACAAACCAGTTCTCACAAGAATTTAAACACTATGCCACAAAACCCCACATTTGCTCACGCGGGTCGGATCGTTGCCGTCCTTGCATTGCTGGTTTGTCCTCCTGTCCAGGCAAACGTCATTTTGGAAACAGATTTTTCCGCTGAAACGGGTTGGGGAGATGGAGAGTTCCTTCGCGAAAATGATCGTGCAATTTTACGCCTCCAAAATGAGGACCCTGAGAGCTCCGTGGAACGTCACATCCGTGTGGGTCGCGAAGGCGACCGCTTGCGCGTAACGGCCACGATGCGGGTGGTCGACCTGAGACCGGGTGCTCCGCCCCGCGATACCGCCAAGATGTTGGTGACCGTTGAAGGCGCTGAGCACAAGCCGCTCTCATACCATCCGACTAATCTGCTGAAAGATCAGGAATGGACGGACCACGAAATTGAGGTGGATCTGCCGCCCGGTGCCCAATCCATCAAACTAAGTTTCGTCCTTGCAAAGTCGACGGGAACGCTGGAGGCCATGGCTCTGCGTGTGCAGAACCTCACGCCTTCGGCCGCCTTGGATCTGCCACCTCTCACTGAGAGTGAGATAGTGGCCACGCGCGAACGTGCTCGTCTGCACCCGGCCGGGGAGGAAGTGATCCTGCCAAAAATGGCGGAGCTTGCCCGCATGGTGGACGTCACTTTGCCTCCCTACGAAGCCGACCCCACCGGGCTTACCGACAGCACAGCGGCCATTCAGCGGGCGATTGAAGCGAACACTCTCAACCTTGGGAATCGCACGCAAAACTGGACCACCGGTCGTGTCCGTGTCCTCTATTTTCCTGACGGTGTTTACCGCATCACCGCACCGCTTTTGCTTCCACAAAATCAGCGGGATGCAGCCTGGCTGATATTTATGGGGCAGAGTCGGAATGGCGTTGTCCTGAAACTTGACGACAACCTCCCTGCATTTGCAGCGGGCAAGGCACCTGCGGCGGTGCTGTCCTTCTGGGAAGGCGGTCAGAACAACGTTGCCTTTTGGAACAGTGTGCGCAACCTCACCATCGATATCGGCAGTGGCAACCCGTCTGCCGTTGGCTTGGCCTATCACAATAATAACGTTGGCTCGATTCGGGATGTCACCATCTTGTCCAGTGATCCGGAACGGCGCGGGCGATCAGGCCTGAGCGTTCAACGCAGTCTTGCTGGAATCGCATTATTCAAAGATGTCCTGGTCCACGGTTTTGACGTGGGTGTCGACATCAAAGATTATCACCCCGCCATTGTCCTCTCGGGCATCAGGGTGCAGCATCAACGTGTCGCAGGAGTCCGCAACCAGCAAAAACTGTTGGCAATCGAACAGCTGTCGAGTCTGAACGATGTGCCAGCCATCGTGAATCAGGGCGATCACGGACAGCTTGTCGTCGTGGACAGTGACTTGCAAACAATCGGGGATGCCGGGTCAGCCCAATCGGCTGTCGAGAACCGCGCCGGATTTCTCTTCGCACGAGACCTGTCCATTGATGGCTATGCGAGCGCGGTCTCAAACGAAGGCAAACATCTGCCACAGGCGGGAGAGTTCGTGGTTGGTCCGATCATCACTGCCTTCGAGGATGCGCCCCGGCAATCTTTAGCTCTGCCCGTCGAGCGCACACCGTCGGTGCCTTATGAGCCAATCGACAAATGGGCGATTGTGGGTGGGGGTGAAGAGCCCACAGATAGGGACATTCAAACCGCGATAGACAGCGGAGCAACCACGGTTTTTTTACCAAGCGAAAACTACGCCATCGACAACACTGTGGTCATCCGGGGCAACGTGCGGCATCTGCACGGAGGCTGGAGTCAGCTCCAGCCGTCGACGCAAATGAAACAAAACAGTAATCCGATCATGCGGATTGAGACGACCACACCGGATGTCCTGCTGATCGAGTGTCTGGATGCGGGTTTCAAGCGGCACGATCCTCTCACAGACGGGATGTGGTGGATTCAGAACGACTCGAAGAAGACGGTGGTCTTGCGTGACCTATTTTTAGGCTACGGGAGCGGTGCATATCGCAACCGCCCGGATGAGCCCGGTGACCTGTTCATCGAAAACGTCGCCTTCGGCGGCAGCACTCCCAACAGGCAGGAGCTGCACGAGTCTCCAGCGTTTCATTTCACCAATCAGCGTGTATGGGCCCGGCAAATTAACCCCGAGGGCAATCGGCCCCACCTTCTTAACGAAGGCGGCAAGCTGTGGGTGCTCGGGTCAAAGGTCGGTGAAGGCTATGGGCCATTCCTTGTAACAAAAAGCCGAGGCCAGAGCAAAGTGCTGGGAATTCTTTTCAACTCCCTAGGTGAACCCAAACCTGCCGATGCCGCACTAATCGTGAGCGAAAACAGCGACGTCTCGGTCGTGGGAATGGAACGCATGTTCGGCGCGAGCACGCCTCACCCGGTGGTGGTTCGCGAAACCTGGGGCGACACCACTCGCGAGCTAACTCATCCGGCTCTTGGTCCATCTCCCTTTCCCATACGCCCGGAGCTGGGCCAGTCGCTGGCCATTCCACTCTATCGTAGTGCGAGTGGTGACACCATCCACGCTTCCCCATCTCTTTCATCGGCCAAACCGGCTGCATCTACGCCCGAACGTGCCCCGGATTCAGCCGAACAGTAACCACAACCGACCGCACCCCCGTCCCGACACATCGAACCGCAAGAGGCTATTTGAACATTCTCTACATCCACACCCACGATACCGGACGCTACGTCTCGCCCTACGGGCACAAAATGCCCACGCCCAATCTCCAGAAGTTTGCCGAAGGAGGGACCTTGTTTCGTCAGGCTTTCACCACCGCGCCGACTTGCTCGCCCAGCCGTGCGGCCATGATGACAGGGCGCAGCGCCCACCAGTCAGGTATGCTCGGCCTGGCCCATCGGGGATTTGCTCTCAGTGACCCCGCCCGCCATCTTCCCGCTTTTCTACGTAGACACGGATATGACGCATTTCTCTGTGGCATTGAGCACGAATTTGGTTCAGCAACCGGAACGCTCCATCAAGCTTACACGGAGATGATCTCAGCGAACTTCAGCGGCCATTTCCAGTGGGATCAGGATAACGCGAACAACGTCGCGAAATTCCTCCTCAGCCGCAACAAAAGCGATGCACCTTTCTTTCTCTCCTTCGGTTTGTTTTCCACGCACCGCGAATTCGTGGATGCCGATCCTGCAGAGTTCGACCCCGACTATATCATGCCGCCGTCGCCGATTCCAGATACTCCAGGCACCCGGCAAGACATGGCAAATTATGCTGCCACGGTTAAAATCACTGATGACTGCGTGGGTAAAGTGCTCGATGCTTTGAGAGCATCGCATTGTGCGGACGATACCATCGTCGTTTTTTCCACGGATCACGGACTGCCGCTCCCAGGCATGAAATGCAGCCTCACTGATGCAGGAACCGGCATTTCCCTCATCATGGACTGGCCTGGAAATCCTGCCAAAGGCAAAGTCATGGATGCCATGGTTTCGCATTTAGATTTGTTTCCGACGTTTTGCGCCCTTGCCGGGATCGCACCGCCTGACGACCTGCAGGGCAAATCTCTGCTGCCGTTGATGAATGGCGAAACAGACACACTGCACGACGAGATTTTCGGTGAAGTCACTTTCCATGCAGCCTATGAGCCCAAGCGCTCTATTCGCACGAATCGATACAAGCTGATCAAACTATTCGACGACGATTCGCGGAGGCCGGTGGCCAATTGTGATAATTCCCCGGCTCGCCGCCTGTTGCTTGAAGCCGGCTGGCAGAATCGTTTGCGCCCGCGAGTCCGAGTGTATGACCTCATCCTGGATCCCAACGAACAAGACAACCTAGCGGGCCGGTTGGAGTTCTCAGAGGTCCAGGACGATCTCGAGATCCGCCTGCATGATTGGATGATGCGCACAGAAGATCCGCTCCTGCATGGCAGGGTCCCACGCCCACAAGGATCTATTGTCTGCACCCGCGACGCACTCGACACAGATGCGCCGCTCGAGCCTGCGGACGATCCCGGGGACTTCTCATCGGCGCTGGTAGAAGCTGCAGACTTCCACCATTAGCCGCTTCAACCGGTTGCAGTATGCATACCCTCTATTCTCCCAAAACCCAGAACAAGAAGCAAACAAACCTATGCACTCTTCATCCCCCCAGTCAGCTCTCAACCGGTTTCAATTATTAATCACCTTCGGTTACGTCGTGGTTGCGATCATGGCAATTCCGCAATTACTTGATGCAAAGACATATCCTCCTCAGATGCCCCTGCTGGATGTGACCGCGCCCCCCTACAGCGCCGATTCGTCTGGAATGATCGACGCGACTGCGGGGATCCAACAGGCAATGATCGATGCGCGGGAAGCGGCAAAGACCGGCATACGACAGCCGGTCATCGTTTACTTCCCCAATGGCACCTACAAGGTGAGCGGGAAAATGAGCTTAGGCAGTAACACCGTCCAGCGAGTGATCCTCGAAGGGGAAAGCCGAGATGGGGTAACAATACGCCTCATTGATAATGCGCCTGGATTCCAGGCGGTGGGGAACTCGACGGGCTTCGATAGTCAGCTAAGACCCGTTATCTCCTTTTTCGAGGGCAACAGTGACAATAACTCGTTTTGGAATTCCATCGCAGATATGACCATTGATATCGGCAGTGGCAATCCGGGAGCCATTGGATTGGAATTCCATAACAACAATGTCGGCTCCATTCGCAACGTCACCGTTCGCTCCAGCGATCCTTCGCATGCGGGGGCAATCGGCATTAAAATTCACCGCGGCCTCGCGGGAATTGGCTACATGAAAGACGTCCTGGTGGATGGATTCGAATATGGCGTTTGGCTGCACACGTGGAAGATCGGTTATGTGATGGAGCACGTGACGCTTCGCAATCAGCGCCGCTATGGCATTCGAAACGGCCAAAAGCTTTTGAGCGTCCGCAAATTGACCAGTGAAAACTCGGTTCCTGCAATCTATAACGAGCAGCCCGAGGGAATGGTGGTGATACTGGAATCAGATTTTCAAAACGGCGATCCCACCCAACCTGCCATCGTCAACCAGGGATATTTTTACGGGCGTCATCTGGAAGTGGATGGATATGCTTCTGCGATTGATGACCGCGGCACAGCTGTCGACGGGCCGGTTCTGGAGTATGTTTCTCACCCCGTCATTACTCTGTTCCCTGACACGCCGGAAACAGCAACAGGCCTCGATGTCGAGGAGACGCCCGAGGTGCCATGGGATGATACAACGAGCTACGCGATCATTACTGCGCAAACACAAGTGCCCCTGAATCCCGCTCCAGCTTGGGCAGTGGTCGATGGCAGTGCTCAATCAGTGGATACTCAAGCCATCCAGAATGCTATTGACTCTGGTGCGACATCGGTGCTCCTGCCTACCGCTGATTATACAATCAACGATACCATCATTCTGCGCGGTAATGTTCGCCGGTTTCATGGAGGTTACTCGGGAGTCGTGTTCGCCAATAACTTCCAGATGAAAGGTCTCCCTGTCTTCAAGATCGAGACGGGAGACCACCCGGTATTGACCATGGAAGCACTGGCACCTGAATGGGTAGGCGGCAGTGATTACGACTGGATCAGGAACGAATCCGCCGCAGATCTTGTCATTAAAGACACCTTCCTTGGCTGGGGAACTCAGTATTACACCAATGCACCAGGTGTGGGCACATTGTATATGGAGAATGTGGCAAGCGGAGGAGCGGGCTTGGTCTCGAATAACACCGCATGGGAATTTACCGAACAGAAAGTATTCATCAGGCATTTCGATCCGGAAAAAGATTTTCCTCATATTGTGAATGACGGAGGGCAGTTGTGGATGCTGGGTGCCAAAGTGGGAGAGGAGCGCGGACCATTCCTTGTCACTAAAAACCAGGGGGTGACAGAAGCCCTGGGAGTCTTTTTTAATTCATTGGACAAGGACCCGCTGCCTGAAGGTGAGGAACGTGCATTGATCATCAACGATGAGTCTGAGGTCACGGTGGTTGGTTTCGAAGACACCACCGTGGATGGCGGTGTGGAGCATTCCCACACGATCATTGAAACCCGGAACGGTGTGACGGAGAAAGCGCTTCATGCGGAGGCACCCAAACGGGCCGTGCAGTTCGCGCACGCTGCGGTCTTTCCCCTATATCGCGGAGGCGGTGAAGGAGGTGTGCTGACGATGGCAATGTTTCAGAACGACGTGGGCGAGACAGGTCGCGCAGGAGAAGTGACAACGGGCGAGAATGGCGGAATCAACACCAAGGGAGCGGGAAAAGGCCTGCCCCTTGGAAGCGCCTCAGACGAGCACTATTTTATCTACGAGCCCTCCGCCACGACAGGTGGCATCAGTGCAACGGTCGAACACATTTGGAACCTGAATGGCGAGGCCTCATTGGCAGGACTTATTATCCGGGATGATCTCCGGCCTCAATCCCGCTTTGTCTCGCTGACGATAAATGGTGCGCATCAGTTGATCTACAGATACCGCCCGTTTACTGGCGGGCCTGTCAAACAAGCTGGATCGCCCGTGACTATCAATCTACCGGTTCATCTCAGCTTTACCAGAGATGCACAAGATAACTACCGTGCTTATTATGATGATGGTGTCGGCTGGCAGCTTTTCGGTCGGAAAACTCAGGGCTTGGGTGATACGGTTATAGCGGGCATTGCCACCGCTTCAGGCACACATGGCATCTTGTGGCGGGCGGATTTCACCAACTACGAAAGCTCAATGATCGCGAGCAATACACAGACGGCGAGCTTTCAGCAAGGTGTGAACGGCTACGGCCAATGTCTGGATACCTACATCCGGGACGGCTACAATGTAGACTTCAGCGACCTTGATCGTTTGGAGGTTGCCACCAACTCGACACGTCACGGGTTGATTAAATTCGGTGACATTGTTGGCCCGGAGGAAGGTCAGATACCCCCAAACGCCACGATCTTGTCAGCCACGATTGAATTGCAGACGATCAACGGAGGGGGCACACTCAAGATCCACCGCCTTCTTCAAGATTGGGAGAATGACGTGAATTGGGTCACCTCCTTTGGCGGCGATGGGATACAACCGAATGGAGTTGAAGCTGAAACTGCCAGTCTGGTTGTCAAGCCCCTGACCAACACCCGGTTTGATGTTTCAGCAGCCGTTCAATCATGGGCCAATGGAGAGCCCAATCACGGTTTGGCACTCTTAAAAGAAGGCAGTTTTGCTTCTATTCCCTCAAGCGAATCGGCTCAGACCTCTGCCCGCCCTAAGCTGCAAGTAATCTTCGCTCCATAAATCGTGGCGAACCGTGTCGCACCTCATTCCATGTCACCCATCAATCCAGCATCCACTTTACTCAGCGAGGCACCAAAATGGGAACTCGGACCACACGCGGATCGTGAATCTTCGCCCACTGAATGGATTCCGGCTGAAGTGCCGGGAGCTGTCCAACTGGACTGGGCCAGAGAGCATGAGTGGGATGACCCCTTTTTCGCCGATAATTTTCGCGATTACGAGTGGATGGAAGATCGCTACTGGACTTACCGCTGCGTCGTGCCCTCGCACCCGGATCAATGTCCGAATGACCACACGTTGTGGCTGCGGTGCGATGGCGTCGATTACGCATGCCATGTACTTTTGGCAGGAAGGGTTATTTACACTCACGAGGGCATGTTCACTCCGTTCTCGATCAATCTGGAGGAATCTCACGCAGAACCGGGACAGACTCTTGAGATCCGGATCCATCCGGTTCCCAAAAGCACTCCGACGAACGACGCGGGTAGAGAGCAGGCAAACCGTTGCTGCAAGCCAGCAGTGTCATACGGGTGGGACTTTCACCCTCGATTAGTGCCACTTGGCCTGTGGCAGGTCGCCATCATGGAATGGCGGCCGCCGCTTCATTTCTCGGAGATTTCACTGCACCCTGTTGTTTCCGACGATTTGAAAAGCGCCCGGTTGAAAATAGAGGGACTCTATCACGGTCACCCGGACGGATATCTTGCGCTCAACCTGACAGACCCTGCAGGCAAACATATTCACGAAGAACGCATAAAGTTGGACCCGTCCGGCAGCTTTCGTGCTCAACTCACAGTTTGCAAGCCAGAGCTCTGGTGGCCCCATGACCACGGAAATCAACCCCTCTATTGCGTCGTCCTAACGTTGCATGACATCAAGGACGAGCCGAGCGACACGGCCAAACGAAGCGTCGGATTTCGCCGCGTGCGCTTGGTTGCGAATGAAGACAACCAGCGAGCATCCGACGACCCGCCACTAACAAGGGACTATCCGCCCATGACGCTTGAGATCAATGGTCGCCGGATCTTTATCAAGGGAAGCAACTGGGTGCCGCCCGATGTTTTCCCTTGTCGCGTTACCCCGGAAACCGTCCAACCGCTCATCGACTTCGCTAAAAATGCTCATCTCAACCTGCTCCGGTGCTGGGGCGGTGGCCTGATCAATCCGAATTTTTTCTATGACCTTTGCGATCAGGCCGGGTTGCTCATTTGGACCGAGTTTCCACTTGCGTGCAATAACTATCCTGATGACCCCGCATACCTTGCGGTGCTTGATCAAGAGTCTAAATCGATATTGAAGCGAGTGCGTTCGCATGCCTGTCAGGCGTTATGGTGCGGAGGCAACGAGCTGTTCAACGCATGGTCTGGCATGAACGATCAGTCGCTCGCTTTGAGACTTCTCGCCCGCAACTGCTTTGACTTTGATCCATATACGCCATTCCTCCAAACCTCCCCAGTATATGGAGTGGCCCACGGCTACTATGGTGTGGAGATAGCTCAAAGCGGTCGTGAGGCTATCGAGGTTTTTCAGGAACGTCGTCATACCGCATATACGGAATTTGGAATGCCCGGTCCAGGGTCCCTGGAAATACTTCGTTCATTTATTCCAGAGAGCGAACTCTACCCGCCCCGGCCAGGCACAGCATGGGAAACCCACCACGCCTTTCAAGCATGGGACATGGACACCGACTCGTGGTTGGGCCTTTTGACTCTACAGCGCTATACCGGTCCCCACCATTTCATTGAAGAACTGGTTGCCAACGGACAGTTATTGCAGGCAGAAGGCTACCGTCATCTTTACGAGGAAGTCCGCCGACAGAAGCCTCGTGCATCTATGGCTCTGAACTGGTGTTTCAATGAGCCATGGCCATGCGCTGCTAACAATAGTCTCATCTCCTACAACGGAGTGCCCAAACCTGCTTTGAGAGCTGTGGCCGACAGCTGCCGCCCTGCCCTCGCCAGTGCTCAAATTCCACGTTTGCTTTGGGAACCGGGAGATACCTTTAAATGCACTCTGTGGCTACTAAACGACGTTTATGAGAAGTTATCGGCCACGAGCATCCAAGCCATTTTAGAAGTCGATTATCGGAGTGAAGTCCTCACCGAATGGATGTGCCCTGGCGCAGATGTGAATCGCAATAATAAAGGTCCTGAATGCAATGTCGGCTTGCCGCAAACATCTGAAAGCAGAGTTTTTCACTTTCACCTCAAGTCGAAAGAGTACCCCGAACTTAACTCTACCTACACCCTCTTCTTTAACCTGGATCGGGAAGACAATCCCTTGATAACCCCGTGAGTTTCTTGTCGATCAGCTCCTTTATTCGCACGAGGAATTAGGCCGGTATCGTTTTGGTGGTCCACCTTCGTGCCCTGCTTGCGCAAGAAATGCCCCGGTTGGCGGGGCGTTTGTTATGATGAAAAAACTTGCCCCTCATACCCGCACTTCTGCTACGCTGGGATTGTGGCGATCAGCATCAACCTCAGCGGCAGCGAAATCAGTGTCCTCAAGAGCCTTGGGCTCACGGGTGCGACTACTAGCGGCGAGGTGTTGCAATCGCGCGTGGGCGATTTTGAGGAAGCGGAGTTACTCGATACTCTGCAAGGGCTTGTGGATATCGGCTACGTGACTTCCACCCGCGACTCGTTTCGCAGTGTGAAGGAAATGCAGGCCTGCAATTTCCGCGTCAATGCCTCTTATATGAAAATCCTTCAGGAAGCTCTCGATCCCCGCAAACGTCCTGAAAAGAAATCGCGCCGTCGCCGGCGTGAATAACCACTGCATGCGGGAAAAACTTGGAGCAATGTGGCCTTGGGTCGCCGCGGCGGTATCCGGCCTGCTGGTGGCGCTGGCATATGCGCCATTTAATCAGGGTTGGCTGATATGGGTTGCGCTGACTCCGCTCATGGCGGCTTTGTGGCTGGACAGCCGGCACTCGCAGCCTCGCTCACTTTCCTGGAAACGCATGGCGCTCCTCGGCTGGGTCGCCGGGCTGGTCATGTTTGGCCTGCAGTTTTTCTGGATCACCACAGTGACGGGGATTGGCTGGGTGGCGGTCACGGCTTACCTGGCATTGTATCCGGCTGCGTGGGCGGCGATCACGGGTGTGTTGCTTCATCCAGCGCGGTTTTGCGGGGCGGATGGTAAACCTGCCTGGCTGGCATCCAGCAAAAACCTGCTCATTGCCGCTGGCACAGCCACGGCGTGGTGCGCGCTGGAGTGGCTGCGCGGGATGGTTTTCACCGGCTTCTCCTGGAATGGCCTCGGCGTCGCACTGCACACCAATCCATTTTTTATCCAATTTGCCTCGCTCACGGGCGTAGGTGGGCTTTCTTGGATGCTCGTTCTCATGAACTCGATCGCGCTGGCCACGGTGAAGCGTGTCACGCTAGAGGTCGGACGCATTTCCATCCGCCCGCATTACGATTTTAATCTAGCCATCGCATTAGTTGTCGGAGTGTTCACGTATGGGATCTACGTGGTGGGGATTCCGGTTGAGACGGTGACGATCAAGATTGCCGCAGTGCAACCAAATATCCCGCAGGATGAGAAATGGGACCCTGAGCAGGAAGAAGAGATCCTTCAAAGATTCCAAAGCCTCTCCGATGTGGCAGCGGCGACCGGGCCGGACCTGATGGTGTGGCCCGAGGCTGCCACGCCGCGAGGCATGTTTGGGGATCAGCGCAATTTTGATTTCGTGGCGGATATTGCGGATCTCATCAAGGGTGACTTTATCCTGGGGACGCTGGATTTTGACGAGGGGAAGGAATACAACGCCGCTGTCATGGTGAACAGTCAGACCCGCAAATTGCAGTCGTATCACAAACTGCATCTTGTGCCCTTCGGCGAATACCTGCCTCTGCGCGGCATTTTCCCGCCCTTCGAATGGATCGCCGGTGAGCTGATCCCCCGGGATTTCTCGTCAGGTGAGGAAGTGAAATTGTTTACGATGAACACCCCCGCTCTGCAGGTTGCGCCCCTGATTTGCTTTGAGGATACGGTGGCGCGGCTGGTGCGGCGATTTGCGGCGCGGGGCGCTCAGCTCATGGTCAACATCACCAATGACGGCTGGTTTCTCGAGTCCTCCGCCTCGCGGCAGCATTTGGCAAATGCGGTCTTCCGCAGCGCGGAAACGCGGCTGCCGATGGTGCGTTGCGCGAATACCGGTGTGACCGCGATCATCGATCATCGCGGACGAGTCACGCAGGAGCTGGCGGAGCCGGAAACCGGCAAACCCTTTATGCAAGGGGTTTTGTCGGGGACGGTGGACGTGCCGGTGCGGCCTGTGCCCACATTTCACACCCGGTATGGCGAGTTGTTTTCGATCATGACTTGCCTTGCCACGCTGGTGTTTGTAGTAGTTGGCGTGACGCGGAATTATCGCCAAGCCCATCCATCCACACTTCATGAAAAGCCTGTTAGCGACTGACTTGCCGCGGACCCTGGTGGTATCCATTCATGATGTCACCCCGGCCACCATGCCGCGTGTGGAGATGATCCTCGCGGAGCTCGATAAGTTGCGCATCCGCCGCACTTCGCTGCTGGTGATTCCGAACTATCACGAAAGATTGCCGATACTGGAGCATCCGCATTTTATCGAAAAAATGAAAGCCCTTGCAGTGAAGGGTCATGATGTGGTCCTGCACGGTTACTTCCACAAACGCAAGCGCCGCAGGGGGGAATCCTTCCTCAAACGTTTGATGACGCGTGTTTACACGTCCAATGAAGGTGAGTTTTATGACATCAGCGAAGAGCGGGCCATGGAAAAAATCCTCCAGGGGTTGAGCGATCTACGTAGCTGCGGACTCAATCCAAATGGATTCGTCGCACCTGCATGGTTGCTGAGTGCGGGGGGCGAGTCGGCAGCTAGGACTCTTGGGCTTCAGTTCACCAATCGTCTCGGTTCAACATTGGACTTGCAACAAGGCACGCTCATCAAATCGCAGTCCCTCGTCTGGAGCGTGCGCAGTCCGTTACGCGTGGCTACTTCGATCAAGTGGAACCGCAACCTCGAAGCCCGCCTCAAACCAAATCCGCTCATGCGAATGAGTATTCATCCTGTGGATTTCGATCACGATGCGGTGGCTGCACAGATTTTACGCATTGCAGGACGCGCAGCGAAAGAGCGCACTGCGATGACTTACGACCAATGGAATCAATGCATCCGCGACACCACCGTCGCTCTCACGACCTGAATATTTTCCCTGCCATCTGCCATGTCCGCCAAAGTTGATCTTCATGTGCATACGAAATTCAGCGACCGCTCGGCCGAGTGGTTGCTGAGGCGATTTGACTTCCCCGCAAGCTGCTCCGAGCCGGAGGATGTTTACAAGCTGCTGAAAAAGCGGGGCATGCGGTTTGTGACATTCACAGATTACAATCGCATCGACGGTTGCCTGGAGGTAGCGCACCACGGCGACACTTTCATCAGCGAAAAGGTGACCACGTTTTTCCCGGGCGACCGGTGCGTGATTCAGCTGCTGGTCTGGGGCATCACAGAAGAAGATCACAAACAGATTCTGGAGCTCCGGCACAATTTATTTGATCTTCAAAAGTTCATTGCGGAGCGAGGTATCGCCCACTGTGTGGCTCACCCCCTCTATGCCGTGAATCAGGCGCTCACCTGCGAACACATTGAAAAGCTCGTCCTGCTTTTTAAGCATTTCGAGGGAATCAATGGCACGCGGGATGGACTGCTCAGCGAAACCGCACGGTGGATTTTTTCCCACCTTACGGCGGATAAAATCTCCGAGCTCTCGGAGAAGCACGGGATCGCGCCCACGCATGCCGAGCCATGGGAGAAGATCCTCGTGGGAGGCTCCGACGACCATGGCGGCATTTTCCCCGGCTCCACCTACACCGAGTGTGATGCGGCGGATTCCGTCGAGCAGTTTCTAGATGCATTGCGCGCCGGGCGCTGCCGGCCTGCGGGTGCTCAGGGGACGCCAATTGCACTCTCGCACAGCCTCTACAACACGATTTGGGAATTCCTGAAATCGAAGTTTAAAACCACGCAGGGGCCGACGTTGCAACTCATGGAGAAAGGATTTTCCCGGTTCATGGAGGGCAAAAATCCGACGGAGTTTAATCTGGGCGACAAGATTGGATTTATCACGCAGGGGATCTTGAGCGGGAAAATTTTTGAAATGGCCAAGCCCGGCAACATGTCGCTTTGGGCCGAGCTGTCGAAGAGCATTGATGATGCCGATCTGAAACGCACCATCGCCCGTGCCACGGAAGGGATTGAAGAGCCGGAGCGCCGTGCGTTTGTGATGTCGAACATGCTCGCCAATCAGATGGCATACCGGTTTTTTGAAAAATTCCTGCGCGAGATCAACTCCGGGAATTTCATGGAAAGCATCCAGTCGATCAGCGCCATGGTGCCAGTGCTTCTCATGCTCGGGCCGTATTTATACGCCTTCCAGAGCCAATCTCCTGATCGTGCATGGCTGGATGCATTGTGCCAGAAACTCGGCGGCGACACGCCGGACTTCCTGCGGAACACCAAGCGTGCATGGGTCACGGATACCATCGAAGATGTGAATGGTGTTTCCACCACGATCCGCCGCATGACCGCCGCCGCAGCGGAAAGCGGGGCGGATATTACGTTGCTCACCTGCCTCTCGCATCCCGTCGAAGAAGGCGTGAAGACCAAAAACTTCCAGCCCATCGGCGAGTTTGAACTCCCGGAATATGAGCTGCAAAAGCTCAGCTTCCCGCCGGTCCTTGAGATCGTTGATTACATTCAGCGCGAGCGCTTCACCGAAGTGATCATCAGCACGCCGGGACCGATGGGGCTCGCCGCGTTACTCGCGGCAAAAATGCTGCGACTCCGCACGACCACCATCTACCACACCGACTTCCCGCAATATGTACGCATCCTCACGGATGACACTTTTCTTGAATCGCTCACATGGAATTTCATGCAGTGGTTCTACGGCCAATGTGACATTGTGTTTTTGAACTCCGAGTTTTACCGGAAATGCTGGGCCGAGCGCGGCATCCC
>JBGTCP010000106.1:0-1873 GCA_041748815.1 Chthoniobacterales bacterium | reverse complement strand
GAGGAGTTTTCATTGATTTGGAGACGGTTATTGTCAAAAACACGATAACGCTTTTGTATCTACAAAATACCTACCAATGAGTATGCCATTTTTCAAGCGGTTCGCCTTGATATCGTATCAAAATTGTGAGAGGAAATGATGCATGTCAAATCAACCGCCCCAGAAATTTACTTTACGCGACGTAGCTGCCGCAGCCGGCGTCTCACCCATGACGGCCTCACGCGTGCTCTCAGGCAATGCACGGGTCAGCAAATCCAAGTCCGAAGCGGTGCGCAAAGCTGCAGAGCGCCTGGGTTATCAAGTGAACACCATTGTCCGCACAGTGATGTCAGAAATGCGGCGCAGACAGTCCACGACCTTTGCCGGGGTGCTCGGCTTTCTCAACACCTCACGCGATGAAAATGCATGGCGGCAACTCCCCTACAACCGGGAGTACCTCGACGGCGCCCGGCAACGCGCGGAAGCGACCGGCTTCGCTCTCGACGAGATCTGGATCAATGCGCCGCACTGGACTCCTCACCGCACAGAGCAGGTGCTGAAGGCAAGGGGGATTCGGGGCTTTCTCATCCCACCCGGCAGTGGGGAACCGCAGTTCCGTTTTGCACTGGATGATTTTGCAATGTCTTCATTCGGTGGTCTGGCATTCAGTTTGCAGGTGCCGCAGGTGCTGCCCGATTATTTTCATAACTATTCGATGTGTTATCAGGAGTTGTGGAATATTGGGTATCGAAAGATTGGCGTATTTATCCCTGAATACGATCTGCGGATCTCAGCCGATGAAGTTCTGGGCGGGGTGCTTAGTGCTCAGTGGAGGCATCCAAAAAAGCACCACGTCCCAATAGGAACGGGCTCCGTCAACTGGCAGCTTGCCGAGGATGCTTTCTGCCGATGGGTGATACGCTATCAGCCCGATGCCATTATCGCTGACTACAATGAAGTGCCTGCATGGCTTCGCAGGATCGGCCTCAAAGTGCCGCAGGATGTCGGCCTGGCACATCCCGCTTTGGGTCCGGACGTGGAACATTGGTCTGGAATCGACATGCGACGCGCGCTTCAAGCATCACAAGCCGTCGATTTGCTCACAGGGCAACTCCTGCGCAACGAATGCGGGATCGCCGCCGAACCCAAAACAGTCATACTGCCCGGAAAATGGATCCCTGGAAAGACCACCGGGCGCGTTGCAGATTAAGATTTGCGCCGTGGCGTTTTTATTGGGCAGGACCCATTCCGAGCAATTGTTGGATAGTTTGCCCGGGAGACACAGAGATGTAGATTAATTGGTGAGTGATTCCGGGCGCGAGTGGATTTCCCAGAAAATCAACAGCTTCGCCGCCAAGACGGCCGGAGTCGACGTGCGGGGTGAGATCTTCTCCGAAGAGCGCTAGGAGCCGGGCTTCTCCGGTCGAAAAAATGTAGGCCACGGTGGCCGGATCGACTTGAATTTTTTCCTCAAACCCCGCTTGGTCCAGGCGCAGTGCCATTGCAGCATACGCGGAAGTTGCGGGATGGAGTTCGCCGGCAGGTGTGACGAGGCTACTCCAATCGATTTGTCCCTGCGCATACGGGCGGTAATATTGAGGACCGCCATTCATGGCGTAGGTGAATACTTTCTCCACGCCGTTAGAGAACATGATCGCATGGTAGAGAGGCAGCTTGACCGCATTTTCCCGCACCGTTTCGGGGGCGTCTTTCGGGCCCGGCACGGAGTGATGGTGAAGTCCTGTGTCGGCGCGGCGCTGGAGCCAGCCCCCTTCGGTCATCCAGACAGGCATGGCATCGGCAGTGCCGTTTTCGCGAATCGGTTTGAAGACGCGGTTCTCCAGGTTAATCATTATTTCGGATCGCGGATTGAGGCCGAGCTTGAGGTCGCCGC
>JBGTCP010000105.1:0-7614 GCA_041748815.1 Chthoniobacterales bacterium | reverse complement strand
TTGCATGGTGGTGATATCCGCAATTTGGTCGAGAAGGACCTTGCGGGCCGATTGATGGGATGGAGTTGATTTATTCATCGCTACAGATAATGTCTAGTCACTAGACATTCCGCAAGGCAAAAAAATAGAGGCCTTCCAGACATTCTCAACTTTTTTGTCCTGCACCCCGAGCCACAGAGGATTTGAAAATTGAGTTGTTTTTCACCACGCAATCCACCATGTTCCTGTTCGCTGCCGGAGTAGCTCAGGGGTAGAGCAACTGATTCGTAATCAGTAGGTCGTGGGTTCAATTCCCATCTCCGGCTTTTCACAATACCCGCCATGGAAGGTCTTACACTGCTCTTACTGCTGGGAAATCTGGCACTGACAATTTTCTGGATTTGCATCGCCATCAAAGCGCTTGGGGCATTGCGACACATCGGCGCGGTCCTTCGCCGAATCGCAAAAGCCCAGGAGGAGATTGCCTCCGAGGACAGCAGGCGTCTGAGATAATATCCGGCTCAGGTGGGCTTTGGGATTGTTGCTTGTGGCCGCCTTGCAGTCCGACGCAAGAATACCTCGCTCAAGTAAAAGCTTGCAGCGAGCAACAGCAGCCAGGGAGCAAGTTCATGGCGCTTCGATCCACCCACCCCATCTCGGTTCAACAGCTGATCCAAACCTGGGTTTACTGACCCACCTCCGGCATCCGCGATTTGTTGTAACTCAATGAGGTCCGGCTCGAGTCGGAGCAATTCTTCATCTCGTTGCGGAGGAAGTGCGAACACTTTAGTTCCCTCGCGTCCTGCCACTTGTAATACGCCCGCAATCGAAAGTTGGGGGTCAGCTTCGATGGAGCCGGTGTAGATACCCGGCGCAGTTTGGCGCAATGCGGCTTCTCCGCCTTGGGTGGTTAAAGCGATCACGGGGTCCAATTGATTCACAAAAGCCCCTCCGGCATCAGTGGCGGAAAGTTCGACACTGAGCATTCCGTCATTTCTCTCCACTACCAGATTCAACCCGCTGTCATCGGGCTGCCGCATGATGCTGCGCACCACCTGAGGCCAGAACTTCCCGAACCCCGGCCAGCGCAGCCATTCCGATGCCCATCGTGCTGAGGCATCGCTGGTGAAACCGGCCACAGAGCCAATTCCATACCGCCATGTAGCTAGAAGCGGATCACCGTTTTCACTCAACAAATGCAGATCGGCACCCGGCTGGATTCGAGTCAAATTATACCCGAGCAAAAACGGTGCCGATGACCAGTCAATGCCGTCCAACATCGGATGCACGCTGGTCGCAGTGACCAGGAGCGGCTCTTCGGTGATGCTCGACTTCGCAACCTGCATGGTCTCAGTTGTAAAAATGCGCGGCAGATTGAGAGCATCATTTGTCAGGTAAAAACGCCCCCCGCCACGTTGGGCAAGGCTGCGAAGGAAATTCGTATGCGGGTCAGTCTCCTCACCGAGTGCCACCACGCTCGTGGTGATCGATTCGGTGAGCATCGCAGATACCAGATCAACAGCGGAGGCCCCGGATTCGCTCCCTGTGGTCTGACCGGCGAATTGCTCCTCGGCATCGGCGGCGTCGGAGAAAAGAATGATGTGTTTCAGTGCCGCTGGCACCTGGCGCAGTGCGCGAAACCCTTCTGCCAGGCTGGTGTAAACATAAATGCCGCCACCCGCAGAATTCACGCTCAGGATCCGGTCGACCGTATTCGACACCGGAGGCGAGCGCGTGAGCGGGACAACCGGATGAACGACCGTATCCACGGCAAATAATCCGAAATAGTCATCCCGCCCGAGCACTTGGAATGCAAGGGCTGCCCCTTGATTTGCCAGCGCCATTTTTGTTTCACCACTTGGTAGCGGCGCATTCATTGAGCCCGAGCGATCCAGGATCACCAGCAATGCAACAGATGGAATGTCGCGGGCATCCTCATGTTCGCTGCGCAGCGGAAGCATTTCCTCGATTCCGGAAGCCGCGTAGCCACCGGCGCCAAAGCTGCTCTCACCACCAAGCATCAAAAATCCCCCACCCGACTCGCGCACCCAACGCCGGATCATTTCAGACTGCGAGCCGCTGATATAGGAAGCCGCCACATTTTGGAAAACCAGAAGATCAAAATTTTCAAGATCCGCCACGGTGACAGGCAGACCTTGCGGCGGGCGGACATCCACTTCGATAGCTGCCTGTTCAAGGGTTTGTGCGAGCACCCTGTCTTCAGTAGAATCAGAGATGATGAGTACTTTGGGCGGCCCCGTAGTGCTCACCGAAAATTGCGCACGGTTGTTTTCTGCAAGCGAATCCCCATCGGAGATGACGACGATTTCCATCTGTTCGATGGCGTTCATGGCCTGGAGGGCCTCGAGCTGAAAATCCTGCGCACCGGGCTTAAGCTCAACTACTTTTTCACCTGCGAGGAATCGATTTTGAAACCATTGAATGCGGGCAGTCGTCGCAACATTGCTTGCGATGCTTACGTTCACGTTGAACACCTCCCCGGTGGTTGCTGAGGCGGGCGCATCGACGGTTTGCAGGATGACCTCCGGGGTGAAAGCTCTTGAGATCGGCACTACGTGGACTTCGATTCCTTCGTCGTGTGCCATCGAAGAGGCAAGCGCGGAGTCCCCACGCGTTGCATTCCCATCGGTGTGCAAAACAATTTTGCGGTGACCATGGCCAGGCAGCAATGCAGCGGCTGCAGAGATTGCGTCTTCGATGAATGTGCCGCTGTCGGAGGACTCAAATGGTTTGATGTCGGCGGGAGTCGCGACCACCTCCGGTTTCATTGCAAATCGTAGGATCCCTGCACTATCGCCGCTCCTCAGTTGCGAGTTAAGATGTGCGACCTGATCGGCCGCTCCGGTCACCGCATCGGCCCCGACGCTTTCCGACACATCGACGACATGGAGTAAATGTATCGCATCGGGCGTGTGCTCGCAGGTGGGTCCGATGAGCGCCAGCGCCACAGCGCCGACTGAGCCCAGCCGCAAAATGGAAATCATGCGCCGTCTCCATGTCGCAATTTCAATGAGCGAGTGCCGGTCGATCCACCAGATCCAAACGGCCACGATTGCGCCAATTCCCAAAACGATCCAATGGCTCATTCCAGCTGCCTCCGATGATAGGCCCACCATTCGAGTGCGAGCAGCAACAAGGCCACTCCGGCAAACCACCTCCAGTCCATACCGGTCGATGTGCGCGGATAAATCTTTGCAGGCCCAATTTCACCGGATGCCACCGCGGGGTGCATTTCAGGCAATGTGCTGACCGCGAGTGATTGAGTGTCCGTTGAATAAAATCCCGGCTGGAGCAGCTCTGCATAGCGCTCTTTGCTGAGGACAGCCCCATCGAGACTGACCGTCTCACCGGGCTCCAGCGAATGAATGCTTCCCGCCCGGAGCGAGGAAATTTCTGCCGTCTCAGGCGATGCGAGCCATTGCAATGATTGACGAATGAGAAGTGGAAACGCCACGCGGGCCGGGAGATCTGATCCTTCCAAATCGAGTCCGAATCGCACAAGCCTCTGATCGCCCCGGGTGGCTAGCGAGACAAGCGCCGTTTCCTGCGAAGAAACCAGTGCTGTGCTCTCCCAACCTGTTTCTTGAAGTTGCGAGGTGACATCACGTAGCGCCGGAATTCGTGCCCGGTCAAGGACCACTTGGCTGAGGATGGAATGCGACGGATTAGTCGCGGTAATGATTGCCAATTCCGCTTCCTCTTCGAGTGGCTGGATCCACAAAAAATTGCCAGCATCTGCCAGCATGCCGGCTGGCAAGCGATCCAGCAGCACCACATCAAAGGAACCTGCCATGGAGGATGAGAACTGGTCGGGCTGCAACAGATCAACCTGCAGGGATTGATCCGCCGCCAGCGCCGCTTCCAAATATCGGTTTCCTCCGCTCACCAGTAGAACCCGTATGGGCTCAAGAACCGGCACCACTGCGTAGGCTGAGTCATCAAAGCGAATGGCTCCGCCATCTCTCAACCGCAACATGAACCGGTGTTCCGGAATGGTTTCCGGAAGGTCGGCCAGGGCCAGTTCGCGAGACCATCCCCTGGACGGCAGATTTAATGTGATGACCTCGAGCAGTGAGTCATTGACGAAAAAATCCATTTCCACTTCCCCATCCGGTCCGGTCACCCGCGCAAAAATCTCCAGTGTGGATGGATCACTCAGCCGCCTTTTGATACCAAAATCCTGAATCGCATGATTGGAGGAGGCATTTGGATCCCCAACCGCCTCGACAAACAATCTCTCGTCCGCGATGCGGGGCTTTCCCGATTCCGAAGTAATGAAGAGGACGCTGGAATTCTCAGGCAGCAGCTGCAATGCTTGTCCGGCCGTGGCGTTAAGATCGCCCGCGACCCCTGTTACTTCCAGGCTTTCCAGGATGCCGAGCAGTTCTTTATGAGATGCTCCAAGGCGCCCAAGGATTCGCAACCGCGCATCCGCAGCTGCGAGAATAGTCCGTCCGTCATCCGGCGTGTTCCGAACGATTTCGATGGTGCGTTCGCGGGCTTTGTTGAACAAGGAAACGCCCTCGGCATCGACGGCAGACATTTCACTCCGCCGATCAATGACCAGCAGATGCACCTCGTCCCGGGCTTCGCCTCCGGAGAGCAATGGCCGTGCGGCAGCTGCAAGGAAGAGCGCCAGCAAAAGCAATGCAACCAGTAACGAGAGCCAGCGGCGTAGTTTGTGGAAACGCGCCAGCAATCCATCCTTGGCGGTTGATTTCTCCCAAAGGTGCAAAGCTGAAACCACTGCTCTGGAGCTCTGCAGTTTGAAGAAAAATGCCAAAAGGAGCACAGGCACGAGCAGCAACCCCCAGAGTGCCCATGGAAAGACGAAGCTCAAGCCAGCATCCTCCGCTGAAGCATTTGCCGCAGGACCACTGATTCAAAAGAATCCGTGGCGGAGACCTCCAGGTAACCCATCTGACGCCGCTTACAAAAATACCGTAACGACTGGCAATGCTCAGCCAGCGCAGCCTGGTAGCGCTGCAGGGTCCCGGTGCTTATAGCAGTCTCGATGGACCGATTGGACTCCATTTCGTTCAATCGATGGTCGCCACGCAGCAGAGGTTCTTTTTCCTGAGGATGCAGCACCTGGATCACTTGCACCTCCGCATCTCCTGCCTGCAAAGCGGCAAGCCCTTCGTTGTATCCATTGACGTCAAGGAAATCGCTGATTACAAACACGAGGCTTCTGCGAGGCATACGGGGAGCTGCTCTCACCAACCGGCCCGCGAGATCATCGGCTTGTTCCGCGATGGTCAGAGAGTTAAGAGCCTTGCGGAGTTTGTGAAATGCAGCTTTCCCGCGCAATGGAGCTGAAGTGGTGCCAGCGCGGTTGGCCGGGTGAAACCACACGGCGTCCTGTTGCGAAAGTGCGATATACGCAATGGCTGCGATCACTTGGCGGGCGAGTTGGAACTTCGGCCCATCCGCTGTCGCATGCGCATACGAAGACCATGCCATGGATGCACTGCAATCGAGAAACAATGCAGCATGCAGATTTTGCTCGGCTTCATGAAGTTTGACATAAATGCGATCTGTTCGCGCAAATACATTCCAATCCACATCCCGCAAATCGTCGCCTGGCGTGTAGTTCCGGTAATCTGCAAATTCCAGGCTGGCCCCGGTGTGGCGGGATTTTTTTCCGCCGTGTTCGTAGCCCGAGGCAAGGTTTCTATTCCGCAAAACCAAGCGCTCGAGACGATGGAGGAAACTGGAGCTGATAAGGTCTTCGGCCATGATTTAACAGCGCTCCAGCCATGCAGGGTTTGCGTAACGGGAAGCAGACAAACTCTGTGCTTCGGAGATGGGAAAGTCGTCGGAAGCATACTCCATCAAATCGCCGAGTTGAAGATGTTCTGCCACCGCTGTGAGCAAATGCTCCGGTGCGTCGATGCCTTGCAGGCTTCCCTGGTATAAAAGTCCCAGCCGGGATTTGCGAATCGCGCCGCCGAAAATTTTCCGACCATCCAGCATGCCGTCATATTCCACAGGCGAGATGAAACAGGGGCCAATGGAACCCGGCGCAGTATCCGTTTTTAAATGGACTTGCTGACCACAGACAATTCTCAAGGCATCGCGCATGGCAAGATGAATCCGGCAATACCATTCTTTGGTCTGGCAGCGTTGCTGCTGGATCACCGTTGCCGGAAGCGTGAGGGAAAATGTCCAGTCATTGAGGTGATCGACTAATCCGCCTCCGGTGTAGCGGCGCACGACGTCACGCATGCCCATCAGTGCATCCGCGTCTGCTGCAGGAGTGAAATAACCAATGGATGCGGATGGCTCAGCCCATTGGTACTTGCGAAGGACTGGGTGAAAAGCGCTCCGCATTATCACTTCATCCAGCGCCATCTGCATCGCCGCCGGCCGGGGCAGCGGATCCATGCAGTACATCAATGGATTCATGGCCGGGCAGCGGCTCCATGCAATGCGGCAACGGATGCTGCGGATTGCAAAGACAAGGTCGCAATGAGATTCTCCATGTCGCCCGCATCCGCAGTCTCGAGGGATGCCGCGGTCTCACGCATGGTGATCACGCCGGCGTTCGCGCAACTGCCCTTCAGCTTGTGCGCAGCTTTGCGCATCTCATCCAAAGCACCGGCCGAGTGGTGCTGGCGGATTTCCTCAATGATCTCCGGCGTCGTGCGGGAAAAAATGTTCGCAACCTCTTCGACGAGATTTTTTCCGGTCTGGCGGGATATGCTATGAAGCGTTTCGAGCTGAGTGTGATCCAGCTCAATGCTCTGGGCATCCGGACTGGAAGACCCATTCCGGTTTTTGCAAATGTGTGCCCAAGCGGATGCCAGACTGGCAGCCAGTTCATCCCGCGTGAATGGCTTTGCGAGATAGGCATCCATTCCATTGGCGAGGCATTTTGCGCGTTCTGCCGCACTGACATTTGCCGTGACGGCGACGATGTATACCTGTGAGGGAACGCCTCCCAGTTGGCGGATTTTTTGCGTGGCCTCATAGCCGTCGAGTTCCGGCATGTGGCAATCCATAAGGATGCACTCGAATGGCTCCCTGGCATGCATTTCCATCGCAAGGCGGCCGTTCTCGGCCGATTCCGCCCGCATCCCCAGCGCTTGTAAATGTGCACTCAGGACGAGTAAATTGACGGGATTGTCCTCCGCGATCAAGATCCGCATGGGGTGTGGAACCACTCCACTGGGCGGCGCGATGACGATGGTGGGTTCCGCTGACCGGCCGGGAACGGTATCGGGGCTGCAGGATGGATTGAGTGCGGAGGCAATGCCGTTGAGCAAATGTTTCCACCGCACCGGCTTGAGAACAAACACACGGTCACCGGCAATTTCCTGCAACCCTCTGCACGCTAAAAATACCGTGGGGATATTTTCATCGAGCGGACTGGATTCATCCGGCGTCCATCCATCATCCACCAATTGGATATCCGGCAGAAAGTCTGGAGCTGACCCGGTCAGACGGGTTTGAACAATGGCACCACTGCGCTCGAGCAGCCGTGCGATCTGGCTGGCAGTGATGCGGCTTCGATGGAGGATCTGCACTTTCAGGCCTTCGAGGATTTCCTCACCTTTTGATTCGATGGCCTGATAGGCTTCCTCGCAGGGGAAAGTGAACCAGAATTCCGAG
>JBGTCP010000104.1:0-4010 GCA_041748815.1 Chthoniobacterales bacterium | reverse complement strand
GCGATGATCCTGGCTGCAGCTCAGACAAGCGGTGCCAGCGAGTTAATCACTGAAGACCTGAGCCACGGACAGAACTATGGAGGAGTGAAAGTCATAAATCCTTTTCGCACTGCGTGAGCTCCATACACTGACTGATGCCTTCAAGTTCGGAACCTACCTTCACGGATTCTTTGACAGGAGATGAGGCTTCACAAGGCTACGCCCAGCACAAGTCAGGAAGACGGGATTGAGAGTAAAGAATCCTCGCAGCAAGCTACGAGGCATTTCAGAACCCGAAATCCATCTGTCCCTTGTGTAGTTGACGATAATCCCCTCCCGCTCCCTGCCTTTTCACGTACTCGGCGATCACCTTTTCACTCCCATGCTGCCCCACTGTATTGACGAAGTACCCCTTCCCCCAGAACTCCCCTCCCCACAGCTTCCTTTTCACCTCCGGGGCTTTGGCAAACACCTCCCGTGCCGTCACGCTCTTCACCGTTTGCACGATTTTCGTCGGGCTATACATGGGCACCGACTGCACAAGAAAATGCGCGTGATCCCCATCGACTCCTATTTCCAAAAACCAGATCTCCCAGCGTTTCTCGATTTCCAAACACACATCTCTAAGCACCGTGTCCACATGTTCACTCATCACCACCCGGCGATATTTCGCCGCGCACACAATGTGGTACATCAGCACCGAAACATTGTGCTGCTTGTGGATATATCGACTTTCCATCCCTCATTCTCAACGCCCAGAAAGCCGAAGCAAGCTTCGGGGTATCAAACCCAATGGGAATGAAAAGTTCACACCCATCAGTGACACAGAAAGATTTGCGATCGATTCCCGCTACGGCTTTGCCTATCCCGTTGCGCCACGGTCAATGTATGTCGGGCAGGTTAATTATCAGAATGAACGCGTGAACCCGGAACTCGAGATCCAACACGAGACCGGTGAAGGGCGTGTAAGGGCATTTAACTTCGGCTCCATCATCCGCTTGAGTCATCTCGAACCTCTGCGACAGCAGCTCAAGTTTGTGAGCAATCCTTATTGGTTCGAGGAGGATTTAAATGAGGCGGATCCTTTGCCGGTCATGCTCCCTGAAACCATGGCGGAACGTCTCGATATCCGCATCGAAGACGTGAATGCGGGCACTGCGTTTGTGCGCATCAACGGTGCTCAATTCCATGTGCGGGCGGTTTTTGAAGAGGCCAGCTACCTTGCCATGCGTGACCTCGATGGCCGTCCGATCCTGCCATTTGATGTCCGCGGTCTTCGTGATGTGGAACGGATTCCTGGCACCGGGGCGGACGTTCTGGGCGACGAGGACGGCGTGCTGATGCCGCCTTCAGAGATGATCATTGCACCATTTGTCGGGCTGGGAATCCCCGTGGCCAATGGCGACGATCGACTGGTTTCGCTAGCGCTGGACTTTGAGGATATCAGCTTCCGTGAAGCGCGTGATGAGGTAGTGCGTTTTCTGGAGCAGCGGGCACGCCCTGCTTTCTACGGTGTTGACGGGACGGCCTTCCGCGGCAGCCGCATGCGCGTTTCCAGCTTTGCGGGATTGGTTGATCTCATCATCCCGCTCATTATCGCCGCACTCACCGTGCTCAATACGATGAAAGGCTCCGTCTATGAACGCAGGGATGAAATTTATGTGTACAACGCTGTGGGCATCGCACCAAAGTTCATCTTCTTCATGTTCTTCGCCGAAGCATTTGTATATGCCGTGGTCGGTTGCGTCGCGGGCTACCTTCTGAGTCAAGGCACGGGCACGATCCTCACCGCTCTGGATCTCACTGGCGGACTCAACATGACATTCGCCTCCGTCAACAGCATCTATGCGTCGCTGGCGGTGGTCGCCGCTGTGTTTGTCTCCACGTATTTCCCGGCAAAATCCGCCATGGAAATCGCCGCACCCGCCGAGGAATCCGGCTGGGCAATGCCGGAGCCCAAAGACGATACTTACAGCTTCAATCTCCCCTTCACTTTCGACCGCCGCGAGCGCATCGCAGTGCTGGCCTTCTTCGAGCGCTTTCTGTTGGACCACGGCGAGGGCGGCGCGGGCAACTTCTCAGCTGGCCCGCCGCACTTTGAAGTCCAGGGATCGCCGGAGGGCGGCCCGGAAAAAGTGGTGCCATCCATCCATGCCAACATCTGGCTCAAGCCCTACGATCTCGGGGTCTCACAAATGCTCACCATCGAAACGCCACTGGATCCAGAGACAGGGGATTTCATTGCCGCGCTCACGCTGGTGCGCGCATCGGGCACCCGCGAATCCTGGCAGCGCGTAAACCGTAATTTCATGGTCGGTGTCCGGAAACAATTTTTGCACTGGCGGGCCGTTTCCCCTGCCATGAAAGCGGATCTCTACGAGGAAGCCCGCAAGCAAATCGCGCAATCATCACTCACGGAGGTGTCCATCCATGGCTAGAGTCGACAAGGAACTGGAGCAGTATCGCAACCTGCTCGACACACCCTCCGAATACAAGGACGGCTTCGGCTGGTCCACCGTCATCGGTATTTTCTTCTGCGGACTCGTGATGATGCCCGGCTCGATTTACCTCGGGCTCATGACCGGTGGCGACATGACCTCGGCAGCCACATGGGTCACGGTGATCCTGTTCAGCCAGGTGGCGCGTCGCGCAATGAAGCCGATGTCCAAGCAGAATCTGGTCACGTTGTTGTACGCGACGCGCTTCATGATGACCGGCTACCTGCTCATGCCGGGCGGGCCGATCGGTCCGCTTATTTACCGCGCCTTTTTGATCAACAGTGATGCAGCCAGAGAACAGGGAATGGGTGACGCATTTCCAAGTTGGTGGGTACCTTCGCCGGACAGCCTTGCCATTGTGGAGCGCAACCTCATCCACATCGACTGGCTGGTGCCAATCGCGCTCGTGGCCTTTATCATGATCATATCGGTGATAAAGAAGTACACGATCGGCTACTTCTTCTTCCGGCTTACTTCCGACATCGAAAAACTTCCCTTCCCGCTTGCTCCGATTCAAGCGCAAGGCGCCATGGCCATGGCGGAGGAGGATAGCGGAAAAACGAAAAAGTCATTCCTGCGACGCTTCGGCAAGGCGGACAAAAAGTCTGACATGGTGGAGGAAGAAGCCGACGACCAGCCACCTGCCAAAACATTCTCCAAATGGCGGTTATTTTCCCTGGGCGCTACTCTCGGCATCGCGTTCGGCATGGTGCTTGTGGGCATCCCCGCCATCACGGGCCTCATTCTTGAAGAGCCCGTATTCATTATCCCCCAGCCTTTCGTCGACCTCACAAATATGACCGAAGGATTCCTGCCTGCGGCACCGACCGGCGCCACCCTGGATCTCGGAATTATTCTGCTCGGATTTGTGCTCCCATTCTGGGCGGTGATTGGAACCTTCATCGCTGTGATGGTGACATTCCTCGTCAACCCGCTTCTCTACCACATGGGGGTCCTCACAACCTGGCAGCCGGGCATGGATACAGTGAACACCCAGTTCTCAAACTATGTTGATTTCTGGCTCAGCTTCAGCATCGGGACCGCCTTGGGAATTGCCGTCGTGTCCATATTCTCCGTAACGCGCGCGTTTTATGAAACCGCACAAAAACGCAAAGAGAAAAAAAATGGAGAGCCGGAAGATCTTTGGAAAACGCCCGAGGGACGCGGCGATTATCCACTGTGGATGGCAGCGGTCGGATACGTCATCGCCTCCACCGCAATGATCGTGGTGGTGCATCTTCTCATCCCGCAATTGCCGATCATCTTCCTGATTGCATTCAGCTTTGTCTATGTGCCGCTGATGTCCTATGTAAATGCACGTCTCTCGGGTATCTCCGGCCAGGATGTGGATATCCCTTTCGTCCGGGAAGGCGCATTCATCCTCTCCGGCGCTAAAGGCATCGACATCTGGCTGGCACCCGTGCCAACGGAAAATTACGGCGGCATCGCTCAGGGTCTGCGCGTCAACGAACTCACCGGGGTGAACATGTTTTCACTGGTCAAGGCGGAAGTGGTGGCCATCCCGGTGCTCTT
>JBGTCP010000103.1:0-13297 GCA_041748815.1 Chthoniobacterales bacterium | reverse complement strand
TTCACTCCGGGAATGTCACGCGGCGCCCCAGCGGCTTCTACGGTAATTGTGCCGGTGGATTTCAAGCTGCCGTAACGGCTCAGTCCTTGAGGTATACGGCGATTTCGGGAAATGATTTTGGCAACTCGCCGACACAGAGTTTCACGACAATGCGAGCCCCTTTTCTAAAACCAGGCCTGCCATCATTGAGGTCTGCTCCATCATGCCCACTCATTTTTTCAAAATAGGCAAACTATACCGCTTGAACATCGATCACAGTAACGTTTTGCTTTCCGGCAACCGCCTTCCTAGCTTCGGCCCCCGGTCCAAAGTCTTGACGAATTGCCCTTCTCTGAATGTCGGTCGCGTTATAGGAATGACCAAGGAGCGAGTTAATCACAGGATGCTGAGATGCCCTTTACAATTTCCTGCCACTGGCACTCTAAAGCTGCGACCAAGCGAGCTAAAACGACAATGCCAGGGTTTGCCGTTCCGGCTTCGATCCGTTGCACGTATCGACGGTCGATAAGTGCTCTCTCGGCTAGTTTTTCCTGGGTCAAGCCCAGTCGCAGTCGTAGCTGATACACATTTCTCCCAAGAATTACCTTGGAGGATTGTAGTTTAGAGCCACTAGACATAGTCGGTTACGGTGGCTGAAATAAGCACGACTGAGAGCGGACTAATTGTCGCTTTTTTGGGTTTGACAATCGGCAACCCTTCGTCCAACATCCGCCGCGATGAAACCAGCGAGCTACACCACAACCCTCGGCCTTGTTTTTATGTTCCTTGCTTCGGGGCCATTGGGAAGCGCTGAATCTCCACAGCAGTTAAGCATTGCTCCGGGGGTTGAATCAGGGGACTTCGATATTTCCTGGGAGGCTCTTGCTGGTCGGACTTACTTTATTCAATATTCCAGCGGGTTGATGTCGTGGAGCTATTTTCCGGTTATCGAAATCGGGGATACGACAAGGACATGGGGGTTTAGCTCGAATGAGGATGCGTTCTTTGTGCGGCTGCGACACACCGACATCCCCACGGATGATCCCTGGCTGGATGATTTTGATGATGATGGAGTAAGTAATTGGGATGAGCTTCAGGCGGGGCTGGATCCATTCAGCAATGTGGATTCGCGGGGGGTGGGAATGTCGGATGATTGGCAGATGTTTCATTTCGGACATCTAACTGCTGATCCTGATGGCTATGAGAACGACGGCACTCTCACGAATCGCGAGCAGGCTGAACTTGGATTGGATCCGTTTGTTGATGAGGCGGGCGATACTGCATCAAGGCTTAATTATACTTATGATGCGTTAGGGCGACTGACGGCGGTCAACGGAGTGGCAACAAATCGCTCTTACACTATGGACGCGGAGGGAAACCTCACACTAAGTGAATAATAAAAGCTCATGGCTCAGATGATACGTTTTATTCTAACAGGCCTGGCCCTTTGTATTGCCTCTGTGGCGGTGGCTGAAAATGAACCTGGCTGGGCAACCACCTCGGCAGACCCGGCAGTTGCAATGGAGTGGGCAGTGAATAGCCTTGAGCGTAGTCAGGTGCCCCCGGGCTTTGTAGAGCGGCAGGCACCCTCGGAGTCCGCAACGGCCATGGACGCGGCGCTCTCGCTGAGTGCGGCAGAGCCTTCGGAGGAAATCACCAGCTTTGGCGCGATGTCGACTATGAGCACGACGGGTAATGAGGCAGATCTCATCACTCCGGCAATTGCGGAGCTGGTGACGGGTTTGCGCAACGATCCGCTTAAGATCTTTGAATATGTCTATAACCATATCGAATTTGAGCCTTATTTTGGCTCGAAAAAAGGGGCGCACGTCACGCTGTTGGATGGAAGCGGCAATGATTTTGATCAAGCGTCTTTGTTGGTGGCCATGTTGCGGGCGGCGGGATTTGCGCCTACTTATGGGTATGGCCCATGCACGTTTACTTATGAAGAACTCGTGGATTGGCTGGGCCTGTCTGCTACGCCTTACGGGCATTGGAACGACACTCAATTTGCGACATATTACGGGGTTACAGATACTTCGCCTTCGAATATTGCGCGTATGCGCGAGTGGTTGGCAGTCTATGAATTGCTCACTCCGAACGGGTATTTTTTTATAGATGCTTTCCACAGTGGTGGGACCAATTTTTTCAGCATTCCTCATGTGTGGGTGGATGTCGAAGTGGGAGGAGTGAGCCGCCAGGTATCGCCGGGATTTAAGTTTTATGAAACGACCGCAGGTATTGATCTGGCAGCTGCCATGGGATATTCGCGCACGCAGTTGCTCTTGGACGCTGGCGGCACAACAGGGGCTCCCGAATGGGCGACCGGTCTCAATGAAGTGGCGATCGCTGCACGCTTGGAGACTTATTCGGAGAACCTGCTCGATGCGTTGCGCAACGAACATCATGAATCATCGGTGCTCGAAATAGTGGGAGGTCGCAGCATACTGCAGGCGAGCTTCACTGCTTGGAATCAAGTGCCGCTGGTTTTTACGGATTCGTTCGCGGCGGATGATTGGCTGCCTTTTGAGACATGGAGCGAGGTTCCTGATGTGCACATGTCGAAGCTTGAGCTTCGGGCCGGGCTTCGCTCTGCTGCCACAGGTGAGTGGGTAACCACCTGGGTGTTGGAGGAACTCACAATGCCGTCCTTAAGAGGTCGGAAAGTTTCCCTCACATTCGACGGGCAAACGGGACGGCTTCGATTAGACAATGATTTGATCGGGGCAGCATTTGCTATCCCATCCGGTCAGGCTAGCATTAGCCTGGGGATCACTGCCAGGCACAATCATTACGAGATGGTGCGGCAGGGTGGCGGTTATGCAGTGGTCAATGAGGGTAAGTCCGACCAGAGCGAAGCCAAGCCACATCGCGTGGGGAATGATTTCGCACATGTGGTAGCTTACAGCTTCAGTAACCCGGATAAACTTCGGCGTGAGCGGGAAGAGGTCCTGGATGGATATCGTAGAGACGGACTGCCGGATACCGATTGGCGTGTGCGCACGGAGTTGCTCAACCTGCTCGGACTCACATGGTATTACCAGACATGGCAGCAGGAGAGAATGGTCGGCACACAGATCGAAGCGTTGAAAACCTACCAGCATCGCTTTGGCCGCGTCTCGCAGGAGGATGGTTTTTATATCGACGTGGGAGTGCAGTTCTCGGCGACGCTGACTAGTGGATTGGATTTTGAGAAGGCCGACCGGCATAACTACTTCACCAGTTTTTTTGCCAGTGCGATGGAGCATGGCGTCATTGAGCAAATGCAGGGAGAGGGCTTCAATGGAGCCTCCACGGTGAAGCTGATCCAGCGCACAAACCAGCTTGGACGCAGGATTTACCGGGCAACGTCGGCGAGTTGGCCAGCTATCAACTCGGAGCTCAATGCTAACTTTCCCACTGCGGACCGCAATCGTATCCAGGATGCAATGAATGCGGGCGGGCGGGCACTGGTGCCTCGCAATGCTGTGATCCCTGTCGATAACTGGAGCGGTCTGGGCTATGGGATCGAGCGACCTGGCAGGGTAGAGATGCTTATCAGTGGCGGCCTTTTCGGGGGCTACAGCACGCAGCCGGGTACCATCGCATCATTGCCCATCGCGGCTTCCTTGCAAGGCGATCCCGCCTACTTGCTAAGTGGCAGCACCACGTTGAGACCAGCCACTACAGCGCACACCACGCCGCAACAATCCAGTTTTGATCCTATTGATATGGCGTCGGGCGCGTATCTCCTCGATCGCACCGAGTTGGTGCTCGGCGATGGCCAGGCACCGCGCGGGTTGGCATTCACCCGCCAATATAATTCGAATCTGCGCTACGATCAGTCCACTGGCCTTGGCTTGGGATGGACGCACAATTACGCGATCTCGCTCACCCGCCGTAGTTCGGTTAAGGCTGGCCTGGGTGAAACTATTTCTTATCATGCAGTGCCATTTTTGGTGGGAATGGTTGCTGGAGGCGACCTTTACAGTGGGCACACAACCGCGAAGGAATGGGTGACCTCCGCGCTGGTGGTTGCATGGGCGACGGATCAACTCAGCTACAACGCCGTGGCAGTCACCCTCGGCAACAAAACCATAGAATTCGTGCGCATGCCGGACGGCACTTATGTTGCCCCGGCTAACATCAATCTCACTCTGGTGGAAAACGGGACCACTTTTTCACTCACCGAGCGACATGGCGCGACCATGGAATTCGATGCCAACGGGCGCATCACCACGATCACCGATCCTCATACCAAGGTGCAGACGTTCGCTTACTCGGGAGGGTATCTTGCCAGTGTGAGCGATGCCTGGGGACGCAGCATCACCTTTCAACGCAATGGCACCAGTGGTCGCATTGCATCAGTGAGCGATAGCACCGGGCGCACCGTATCTTTTGGATACACAGGTGATGATCTCACTGCATGCACCGATGTCGAAGGGAAGGTGTGGACTTATTCCTACGATGCAGAGCACCGCATGACGGGACTCTCCGATCCGTCGAGCCGGGTCATCGCCACCAATTTTTACGATGCCCGCAGCCGCGTGAACGAACAATGGAACATGGGCAACCCTGCCATGGCATGGCGGTATTATTATGCCGGCATCGCTACCATCGAAGAAGACCCGGATGGCGCACTCACACGCTATTTATACGATGATCGCGCTCGATCCATCGCCGTCGTTGATGCTCTGGGCCATGCGGAATCCTTTGCTTATGATGGGCATGACAGGCGCATTGCCCACAGCACGCGCAAGGGCGAGACCACTTCATTTTTTAACAACCAGCACAACAATCCCTTCCTTGTCCTTGACCCTTCCGGCCATGGCACTGGCTTCCTCTATGATAGCCAACTCCGCCTTGAAACCCTCATCGATAAACGCGGTTTCTCCACGCACTTCACCTACAGTCCCCAGCATCAGGTCCTCACCACCACCAATGAGGCGAACGAAGTGCAGACCAACACCTATGATAGCGATGGCCACCTGGTCACCACGACCGATGCTGCAACGAATACCACCACGCTGGAATATGACAGCTTCGGCGCAGTTGACAAAATCATTCACCCCGGAGGTGCCAATCGCACATTCACACGCAATGCCCTTGGCGACGTGCTGAGCGAGACCGACGAACGCGGACACACCAGCGTGCATACCCATAATGCCCGCAGACAAGTGCTCACCTCTACACCGCCGGTGGGTGCTGCCGCTCAATTTATTTATAACGACCAAGGCGACCTCGCGACCAGCATTGATCCGCGTGGGAACGCCACAAACCTCACATACAGTGCAACCGGCAAGCTGCTCACCCTCACTCCTCCGCCCGCAGCAGCAACTGCCGATGTCATTACCAATACCTATGATCTTATAGATCGGCTCGTCACCACGACCAACTCACTGGGAGAAACCGTCAGCACCACCCACGATGCTGTCGGTAGTCCTATCACCCGGACCAACCCGCTCGGCCACGCTCGCACATTTACCTACGATGCCAACCGGCGCGCCACCAGCATCGCAGATCCCCTCAACCGCACGACCATTACCAGCTACAGTCCGCGCGGTGAAGTTCTCACTACTACCGATCCCGCTGCGGAAGTCATTCAGTTTACCTATGATCAGATCGGCAATCGCACCGGGCTGACCGACCGACGTGCAGAAACTTTTACTTTTGCATTCGATAGCGTCAACCGCCTTACCCTCGCCACAACGCCCCTCGGCCTTGAAACCGATACCAGCTACACCCCCGCGGGTCTCCTTGATGCCATCACCCAACCTGCCGGCAATACCACAGAGTTCACCTACGATAGTCGGCTGCGGGTCATTGAAAAATCCGATCCCGTCGGCACAATTGGTTACACTTATGATGCTGCGAGCAACCTGCTCACCGTCACCGAAGGCAGTGCCGCCATCACCCGCACCTACGATGCCCGCAACCGCCCGCTCACTGCAACCAACGCCCGGGGCGACACCATCAGTTACCAATGGGACGATGCCAATAACCTCACCCGCCTCACCTATCCCGATAGCAAAGAAGTCCATTACACCTACAACGCACGGAACCAGCTCGCAAGCGTAAGCGATTGGAACGGACGCATCACATCCTACACCTATGATGTGACCGGACGGTTGGAGAGCATCACCCGCCACAACGGCACAGCGGCGCAATATCTCTATGATGCGGATGGTCAGCTCATCGAAGTGCGCGAGACGTCCGGCTCCCGCCTCATCCGGTATCGCGAGATCACGTATGATCCCGCAGGACAGATCACGAGCGAATTTGTGGCACCATTGCCCCGCACCTACACATTGCCCGCCCACACCGCCACTTATGATGCCGACAACCGCATCGCCACCTGGAACGGCCAGCCAGTCGCAGTCGATGCCAATGGCAACCTCACCAGCGCACCACTGCTGGGCACCACCCACGAGACTTACACCTACAACGCCCGCAACCAGCTCACCAGCGCAGGTGACCTGAGTTACACCTATGATGCCGAGGGCAACCGCGTTGGCATTACCAACACCGAAGGCACCACCCATTTTGTCCTCGAAAGCACCGCAGCGGCACTTTCCCGTGTGCTCATGAGCGAGGCTCCCGGCGGTGAGATCACTCACTACGTCTACGGCCTCGGCTTGCTTTACGAAGTGCGCGAGTTGGATGAGGTCGAAGAATCTCGCGTCCATCATTACAACCTCAGCGGCAGCACCATTGCCCGCACCGATGACACCGGCAAGATCGTTGGCCAAGCCGAATACTCGCCCTACGGCATGACCGTGCGTTCCGTGGGCGACATTGAAACACCCTTCCTGTTCAACGGCCAATACGGAGTCATAACCGATGTCAACGGTCTGTTGCACATGCGTGCGAGGTATTACAACCCGCATCTCATGCGCTTCTTGAACCCCGATCCCATCGGCTTCAGCGGCGGCATGAACTGGTTTGCCTTCGCCAACGGCAACCCCATCAGCCTGCTCGACCCCTTCGGACTTTCACCGACTGAAGGAAATACCAAAGGCTTCGGACACACCGTACTCATGGGAGTAAGTAGTGGGATCAATGCTCTATCGGCACCATTGCGAGCAATCCTGTCACCTGCCGGGAGTCAGCGCAGCACCCAGGCAATGGAGGATACGTTCCGGATGTTCGCCCCGCCAGGTGTCAACGAAACTCCTGAACAGTTTGCAGCCGGAGTCCAGCATAGTGTTTCCACCCCGGAAGGTCTAATTGCAGCTGGCGTTGCTTTTGGAATCACTAAAAAATTGCCAATGCCAAGTTGGACAACTGCGAGGGCAAATTACTGGCGAGATCATGGTGTAGATGGGCAAGTTCCGCATCGTGAAGTGTTAGTTCGTGATCGAGAGACCGGTGAGATTTACCGGAGAACTGAGTCGAAGGAGCTGCACCACGTTACGCCAAGAAAGCAAGGGGGAACCCACGATTCCGGGAACTTGCAAGAAGTGTGGCCTGGCCAGCATGAATCGATTGATCCTTACAGACATGTAAACTATGATGTAATTCTAGTCTTGGATTAATATATGAACATATTTTCAGCTTATAAAAGCCCTTCCATTAATGGTAGTCTTCCTGCTGTGCCAGGCATTCCTGAAATGCCGCGGCATTGGCAGGGCTTGCCTATCACTTGGACAAAGCAAGTATTGCCGCCTATGGTTTTTATTGATCAGATAGAAGTACAGGTTGAGAATTGCTTCGAAATTGATACTTTATTGATCTATGGAATGCGTTATGATCTAAAATATGCCTTAGTAAATAACATGCCCCTCGCGGATGGCTATTTCATTGAGTACCTGATTCAAGAGTACAGTAAAGATGGAAAATTTCAGACTTATCGTCTTTCTCAGCAAAGTAGTGCCTGCTTTTCTGATACTGAAGAAAAGAATGATTACATTGTCGCCCGACAACTGGATGATCCTAGCCAATTTACGCTTGCAGGGCTTCCGAATTGGACCGAATCACGTCCGATGTGGCCAACACTTTATGGCGAGCCAATGATATTTCTTGGAGAAGTAAGTCTTACAAAAAATGAGATAACTGAATCACATCTAACGTGGAATAAAGCGTTGTTTCTTTTCGGAGGGAGAGCGAGGAATGGACTCCACTACAAAATTTTGGTTCAAGATATTCTGCATCAAAATCTTTCGGATCACTACAAATCAGAGGAGAAGCTCTAAGCAAAGAGGTGCTTACTCAACTTGAGTTCGGATAGGTCTTAAGCATTTTTGATTATATGAACAATTGTCAGCTACGAACACTGATTCCTCCTCCAATCAACCCGCAAGAGCAGCCGAGTGAAAGGCAATGGGCCGAAGTCGAATCTCGGTGGTGTTCACTTCCGAGTGATTATCGTAGTTTTATTAACGCCTACGGCTCAGGCTGTATTGACGATTTTATTTGGATTTTCAATCCCTCAGCAGCCAATGAGTATATAAACTTTTCGTCTCAGGTGAAAAAGCAGCTTGAAGTTCTCAAAGAAGTCAATGCTACCGAATGCGAACTTCAGCTGGTTCTGTATCCCGAGCCAGCAGGGTGGTTGCCAGTAGGAATCACTGATAACGGAGATCTCATTGCATGGGAAACAATTGGCACCCCTGACGAATGGGTTGTTGGAGTATTGCCTGCGCGCAGTTCCCCTGTGTTGCGTTTTGAGCTTAATATTACCAGTTTTCTGTACAATTTGTTGGCGAGGAACATTACTTGCCAAGCATTCCCTTCGGACTTTCCTGGCACGACGCCGCGATTTAATTCGACGGTGTGATCCGCAGGGTCACTCATGATAAAAGCCTCGGGTAAATCTCGTGAACGGGTTGGTAAGGAGAGCGTCTGCTCAACACGCTCCAAGCCTCAGCTCAGCAGGGTTCGATAGCTTTTCTCATTACACGCGTTGAGATCCGTGTACTATTCGAACTCCCATTTTTTCTGTTTTGGCGGGCGCAGGCGGAATCTTCCTCCATTGCGATGGCGGATGGGATCGAACAGGCTGTCACAGCCACAAGCCCGGGTCTCGTAAACAATTTTCATGAGATGCCCAAGCTTGCCCTTTGGAAATCCTCGCACCTCGAACCACGCGAGATATTCGATCGGGAGGTCGATAATCGGCACGCCGCCAGGAGGGTAGTTTTGTGGGCCAAACATTCCGAATGGCATGTTCATTTTGGCAATCTCCCGCAGAGTTTCCTCCGGGGACGGTTCGGACGGGTGGTCCACGTGTTTTTAGAAGCGCAGGTAAGTATCCATGCGATTATGCCAGCCTGCTTCCCAGCGGGATTCGCCGCGGTCCTGTGGCGAAAGCTGGATGCGGCGGCTCAGGACACGTTTTCCACTTTGCGAAAATTCGCGCACGGGCTCGGCGGTGTTGCCCGGCATGCCGTCGAGGACTTGCAGCAGACCCCATCCCTCGCCGCGATATTTCTCGGTGGGTGATACTCCTTCGCCTTTGAAATTCACATAATCCACGAGCGCATACATTCCCGCAGGGGACGCCGCGACGCGGTAGAACTGTGTGCGCACATGCCCATCTCGTCCGTTTGGTGCGGCTGCGAGCATCTTGGGCAAAGCCGCTTCCAGCCGTGCAATAACATAGCGGGTCTGCTGGGGAATGGTGTCTGCCAGCATTTGTCGAAGCTCCCGCATGCGCGGGCTGTTGCGGTCCGCCTCAAATGCCGCCTTCGTTGGCCACGGGCACGGAGTGCCGTCTGTCCATGCCGGCACTTCAACTCCAGAGGATTTCAGATCCGCAATGAGGCCGGGAAAACTTTCCTGAAAAGGCCCGCGTTTTCCCTCCGGGTACCAAATAAAATGCCCGATTCCTAACGATGCAAATCCCTCGCCGGCATTCCAGGAAGTAAGTCCTTCGACGGTGCCGGCACATTCGTTCTTCCAAATTTGACGCCCGATCTTCATGGCATCAGCTTCACTGAGTCGAGGGAGGCCGGACACCGGAGGAGACCCGGTCTGAGCGGTAGCGCATCCCGTGAGGCCTGTCAGCAATGCCACACCGATGGAGGAACACAAAATAGCGGAAATAAGGGAGTGCATCCTCGGAAAATGCACCGGTTCATGATTTTTATCAAGAAAGCGCTGAGGGTTCTGCGTATTCCTGTCGGGAAGTGTTGGCTTTTTGAGTTTGTTCTTCGTTGGGAATTGCTTATTTTTGCTGACCTTCTTACATTTCCGATTCGAATCTCCCTCCTTGAAAGCCCAATGATCTTCCAAAATTTGAAATCCCCGATTGTTATCAGCGCAACCATTTTTGCATCGGCAATGCTGTCGCTTGCGCAGGAGGCTCCCAAGAGTGCTCCGCGTCCGTTGATTGCGAATGGCGACTTTTCCCGCTTTTCCACTGTGCAGAATTTATGGGACGGAATTGACAGTAGTGGATTCCTTGCGGTTCCCCCTGCCCAGTTGCCTTTGTTGCGCGAGGATGGATCGGTCGGAGACACTCCCGTGCCGCCTTCTGTTGCCGTCGGCGACCTGAATGGCGATGGCCTGCTGGATCTCCTGGTGGCCTCGCCGCTCGGTTACGTATATGCATATTTTAACTCGGGCACAGCCAAGGAACCCAAGTTTACCAGCGCTGAACTCGTTCCCCTTTTTCTGGGCCTTCCGGACACAGCCGAAGAGACGATGATAGACTGGACTGACCGATATGATGAAAACCGGCACAACGTTTATGGCCAACGCATCAGCCTCGCACCTGTCTGGGCGGCAGGTCAGTTCGATCTGATCGCCGGCAATTACAGCGGAGGTGTCTATTATCTCAGGAATACCGGTACCGGACGTGTCCCCGCGTTTGCTCAACCCCGCAATCTTTCCGAGACCAAGGTGCAGCTCCTCAGTGGTGGCCGGGTATGGGCGAATCTGGTGGCCCCAGTGGCCCACGATATCACCGGCGATGGGAATCTCGACTTGCTCATTGGCGACGGTTCGTATTCTGCAAACTCGGTTCATCTTTTTGAAAATCGCGGCACCAGCAGCTCGCCGAAGTTCTCTGAAGAGTTTCGCCATTATCTCGTGTATGGCGAAGGCCGTGAGCAACTCGCTCCCGCAGTGGTGGACTGGAATGGCGATGGCCTGCCGGATATCCTGGTCGGTGACCGGCGGGGCGAACTGAGCATCCATCTGCACCCCGGACAGGCATGGAAGCCAGGTGAGGTCTTTCCGCTGACATCCCTGGTCACCCTCGGGAGTTCCAGCCGCTTGGGTAGCGCCATCACACCCGCTGTCGGCGATATGAATGGAGACGGACTTTTTGACATTCTTATCGGGCGTATTAATGGACGTGTCAGCATGGCATTAAACTCCGGCACCGCAGGTGAACCAAAGTTTGAAACACCCACCGATTTGCTTGGTGAGGATACCGGGCTCGGTCGCTATAAAACCCCTCGGGGGTGGAGCACAGGTTCACAACTGCGCAGGGGTAATGCTTACGGATTTATCTCAGCCGTGGATGTGAAAGACGATCCGCTCGCCGATCCTCAAGTTGGAACCCACGTCTTAAAAGCAGGCTACCATCCCCCCGGAAACACGGTTTTTCCGCCTCTCAATTTTCGCACCGCAGATTCACGTAAATCGCAAGAATCGAAGGATCGCAAAGAATGGAACAATCGCACCTTCATCATCGAAACAGAAGGCAACATTGCGCTGGTACCCGGCCAGCGATACACCCTGCGCTTCAAAATACGCGGCACCGGTGTGCGCAACGCCGCTTGGCAATACCTTTACAGAGGACGCCTCGTCGTAGAGGAAGGACGCGCGGTGACGGGTGACCGAGGTGACGTCAAGCGCGTGGGCGAGGAGATTGCCAACGAAGTCCATGAACCCACCGGCACCATTAATGTCTCTGGCGATTGGACGGAATTCACCGCTACCCTGAGCCCACAATTTAAAGATCGTCGCCTCTCTGAACTGAAAACAGTTACCAATTCCAGACTCCTCCTCCGATTCGAGCTGCCGGACCCCACCAGCGTGGTTTACATTGACGACGTGCAGATCGTCCCCAACTGATCACTCGCTCACGGGAAAAAAGTCACTACGACTTTGATGACCGAGTCTGGCAACCATCCATGGCGCGCTTTGTGGACTTGGCGCCCACTTTCCGATTCGATGCGATTGCCCAGACCTTTTGGGTTGCAGAGGCGGTCAGGGTCGTTTAGGTGTGATCGCACTATGAGAATTTTTGGTATCTGTGTCTGTGTGGCAGCTCTGATTTCGGGCATTGGTTGTGAACGCCATAGCGCTCAAGAGACAAAGTATTTCGCCACGCACCACCTCTCCAAAGCTGAAAAAGCTGCTGCAAAAGAGGCCTACGCCCGCCAACTCGCTGGCGAGCCGGCCCCGGAGCCGGTGGTTGCCACCGATCCCAACTCGGAGCCTATCGAAGGACGCCGCTTCTTCAAAGCGCCCGGAGATCAGGAGTGACAGCTCCCTCCTGTTAGAGATTTTGTAACGCGGGAAGTCCGTAAACCGTCGTCATTGATCGATTCGTGGCTTCCGCTTCCTCGGCGCTAAGGTAGATGATTTTTGGATCGTCCTCGAAACGGATTTCGTGGAACTTAATACCGTCTTTATCCAGCGCTGCGCGAAGGTCCTCAAGCTTCCGGATTTGCTCGCCGTTCACTTCGGTGACAACAAGACCGTTAAGATCACCAAGCCCGATGCTCGACGGCGTGGGCAGGACGCCGCTCAGGAATACGATCTTGCGATCCATGTCAGGGAAGAGCGAATTCTGAAATCGATCATAATAAACGAGCTTACGACTGGCGTTTTCTTCCCAGGATCCACCCCACTCCCGCAGGTATTGACGGGAGAGTTCCTGAAAGACGAGTCCGCCTGTAACAATGAAGCGCGGAGCCTCATCGATCAGGTAGGGCGGGCTCACGTAGGAGGAAAGCGGCATGTCCTGAAGCGTTACTGGAAGTGTGAGTTTCTCGCCGTCGCGGAGCAGGATGAAGTCAAGTGCCTCTCCGACTTTGCCACGCATGGACGAGAGATTGGCGAGAGAAAGTTTGCCGTATTGGGGATCAGTGTAATTCCCGTCCTGATCAATCGTGCTTCCATCAATGGAAAGAATCACATCGCCTTTCTGAATGCCTGCCTTGTAACCAGCACCGTTTTTGATGACATCAGCGACGTAGACTCCGCCGTTATCAGGATCGAGTCCAACGAAGCGGCGGAATTGAGGATCACGGGTGGAACTAAAAGTGATGCCCACGCGGGGAAATCCCGAGTAATTTCCTGCATCGAAATTTTCCAAAAACGTGCGGATGACATCAACGGGGATGGCGTTCATGTTTTGAGTGCGCGTGTCATGGCGGATCAC